>JBBKXD010000122.1:0-7626 GCA_037969295.1 Pyrinomonadaceae bacterium
CCGTGTTTCGTTACAAAGGCAAGGACCTGGATCTGCAGACGATCGCGAAAGAATTAAACGTGCAGGCGATCTTGAGCGGCCGCGTCGTTCAGCGTGGCGACCAGTTAAATCTGAGTTTGGAATTGATCGACGCAGCGAAGGACACCGTAATTTGGACGGAAAGCTACAATCGCAAAAGATCCGACCTTGTTGCCTTACAAAGCGAAATCGCCAAGGACGTTTCAACCAATCTAAAAGCTAAATTGTCCGGCGCCGACGTGCAGAAAGTGACCAGAACCTACACGGACAATGCCGAAGCCTACCAGTTATATCTCAAAGGCCGTTACCACTGGAACAAGCGAACCTCCGAAGACCTCGAGAAGGCGGTTGAACATTTCAAAGCCGCTATAGCAATAGATGATCAGTTCGCACTTGCCTACTCGGGTCTCGCTGACACTTATTCGGTGTTGCAGTACTATCAAGGCTCTCGGTCGAGCGACTTCATCAGCAAAGCGATGCCGTATGCGGTGAGGGCGGTTGAACTGGACGATAATCTTGCCGAAGCTCATTCTTCGCTGGCGTTCGTCAATGAAGGTTCGTGGAAATGGGATGATGCGGAACGCGAATACCGGCGAGCGTTGGAATTGAACCCGAATTATTCGTCCGCGCTCTTGCGATATGCCCGATTCGAGGTGCGTATTCCAAAACGGGACGCCGAAGGACTGGAACTGGTAAAGCATGCGCTTGAAGTCGAGCCTGCGTTGGCTGTTATAAGCAACAACTTAGGTCAAATGTACCTGTCTCAAGGCAAAGTTGATCTTGCATTTGAGCAAGCAAAGAAAACGGTCGAGCTCGACCCAAACTTCTCATTCGGATGGATCGATCTAGCATATGTGCAGCTCAAAAACGGGAAGCTTACCGAAGCCCGGATGGCTGCTGAAAAGGTCGCCGAGATCACCAAACGTTCGAGTCGCTCGCTCAATTGTCTGGGTGTTGTTGCTGCTGCAACAGGTCATCGTGAGGAGGCGAGGGACATTCTTAAGGAACTTGAGCAAAGATACTACAACCGACAGGCTGACGCCGTCGACGTGGCAGCTCTCTACGCAGGGCTCGGAGATAAAGAGCAAGTGTTCGTATGGCTGGACAAGGCTTTCGCAGACCACAGTTCTTTACTGGTTGATCTGCGGGCGGAATTTCCGTTCGCCACAATTCTCGACGACCCACGTTACGGGGATCTTCGCAGACGTATGAATATGCCGGAATAGTAATCATGAAACGATGCCCTGAATGCGGATTAAGGCTCTAAGGCGAAGAGCCGTCAAAAGTTTATTAAAATAATATGTCTATGAATGAAAAAGTTGCGCTGATAACGGGAGCGAGCAGCGGGATCGGGAGGGCGACCGCCGCAGCGTTCGCCGCAAAGGGGGCTAGCGTAGTCCTAGCCGCCAGGAGGCAGAACGAGCTGGACTCGCTCGTGGCCGAGATTGAAGCCGCTGGAGGGAAAGCTACGGCGATCAAAACTGATGTGTCCAACGCTCAGGACGTTGAGCAGATGGTCGCTCACGCTCTTGCGAAGTTCGGCCGTCTCGACTACGCGGTGAATAACGCCGGGATCGAAGGGCGGATCGCAAACATCGTCGATCTGCAAGAGGACGACTGGGACAAGGTTCTCGATATCAATCTCAAGGGTAATTACCTGTGCTTGAAATACGAGGCGCGGGCGATGATAGATGGCGGACGCGGAGGGGCGATCGTCAATGTCGGATCGGTAAACTCGTTTCTCGGCTTTGGGTCAGGCGCCGCTTACGTCGCGTCAAAGCACGGACAGGTTGGACTGACGACAAGCGCGTCGGCTGAACTGGCGCCGCAGGGCATCAGGGTCAATATCGTCTGCCCAGGCTTTGTCGATACCCCGATGCATCACCGGATTCGCGGCGTCGTCGGTGACGAGATCTACGACGATGTAATGGTGCCGCAGGTCCACGTCCGACGTGTCGGGAAGCCCGAAGAGATCGCGTCCTCTATCCTGTACCTTTGTTCAGACGAGGCGAGTTACATAACTGGAACGACTCTGACCCCCGACGGCGGATTCACGATGACGATCTGAGAGTCTCGGATCGGAGGATTTGAGAAAATATGTACAGAGACCTACTTACGGCAATTGCGGCAGCGTGGATCTTATGAAGAGATGCCCTGAATGCGGGAGACAGTACAACGACGATTCGATGAGCTTTTGTCTGGATGACGGAGCGGAGTTGCTTTTCGGTCCGGCCTCCGGGGCAGAGCCTTCTTTGTCGGTCGGGGACGAACCGCAAACCGCGATCCTGCACGACACCTCGGGTAGCGAGGCAGCGACCCGAGCTCAAATATTCACGACCGATCAGACCGCGGTTTTTCCGTCCGGCATCGCCGAAATACCGGGGCCCAAAAATTTCGACAAGCGCCTTCTTCTCGCACCGCTCGCTTTGGCGGTCGTCTTTCTCGGCGGGTTTTTCGGTTATCGGTACGTCACTCAGGCCAAACAGATCGAATCAATCGCCGTAATGCCGTTCGTGAATGAGAGCGGCAATGCTGATGTCGAATATCTCTCGGACGGAATGACCGAGACGCTGATCAGCAGTTTGTCGAACATTCCTAATTTGTCGGTAAAGGCAAGAAGCACGGTTTTTTATTACAAAGGCAAAGACACTTCGCCAAAGAAAATCGGCGAGGAACTGAAGGTGCAAGCCGTTTTGTTGGGCCGAGTCTCCCAACGCGGTGATGATCTGCAATTGAGTCTGGAGCTGGTCAACACCGAGACTCAGGATGTGATCTGGAGCGAGCAATACAATCGCAAACAATCCGACCTCGTTTCGTTGCAAAGTGAAATTGCCCGTGATGTTTCAAACAAACTCAAATCCAGATTATCGAAGGCAGTGGTCGCAGATGTCGAAAAGAATTACACAACTAATCCCGAAGCCTATCAGCTTTATTTGCAAGGTCGTTTTCATTGGAATAAACGGGATAAAACAGCATTTGAAAAAGCCATTGTGTTTTTCAAACAAGCGATCGAAAATGATCCGAAGTATGCCCTTGCCTATACAGGGTTAGCCGACACCTACGCTTTGTTCGGCGATTGGGCGGACGGCAGACCAAAAGAGTATATGCCGCAAGCCAAGCAAGCCGCACTCAGGGCTCTCGAACTTGATCCTAATCTTCCCGAAGCCCACGCTTCGCTTGGATTGATTCTTATTTATTACGATTACGATTGGACAGGAAGTGAACAAGAATTCAAGCGAGCGATCGAACTCAATCCGAAATATCCGTCTGCTCATCAATGGTATTCGAAACTTTTGTTTTCAGCGGGACGGCAGGATGAAGGTTTGAGAGAAATAACAAAAGCCGCTGAACTTGACCCGCTTTCAAAAATCATAATTTGGAACCTTGGAGACGGTTATTTATACGGAGGACGATATGACGACGCGATCAAGCAGTACCAAAAGGTGATCGAGCTATTTTCCGATCAACAATATATTCATACGTCTCTTGGCGATGCCTACGCTGTCCAGGGGAAATATGCGCAAGCTATCGAAGAATACCTAAATGATTATCGGATCGCTAAAGAAATCAAGCCCGAAGAGATTCAAAAATTGAAGGAGTCTTACGACAAAGGCGGTTGGGAAGGTTTTGGACAGACAATTCGGGAAGTGGAGTTAAGTCGTCTTATTGCCAAACAGACAAAAGACCCGAGTGTATACGTTAAACCGATTGAGTTTGCCTATGCATTTTGCTGGGGAAAGGACAAAGATAAAGTTATTGAATACTTAAACAGAATGTATGACGACCGTTCAGCAGATATTCTCTCCCTAAAGACGGACTCTCGGTTTGAATTTATGCGAGATGACTTGCGATTTAAGCAAATTGTCAAGAAAGTCGGCATTCCCGAATAGAATTTAGCTTATGAAACGGTGCCCTGAATGTAGACGCGATTATCACGACGACATACTTTCGTATTGTCTCGAGGATGGAACTGAGCTTTTGCAAGGTGCGATTCCCGGGCCGAAAAAGTACTTGAAAGGGATCCGTTCAATCAGGATAGTCTGGGCAATGCAGGTTACGGATATGCCAAGACCGGGCAGAAAAAAAAGGCTGAAGAGATGATCCAGAGATTGCAGGAGATCTCAAAAACTCAATACGTTCTGGCATCATATCTTGCTCATATCTATGGCGCTCTCGGAGAAAAAGATAAAGCGATCACAGAACTTGAAAAGGCTTATGAGGAAGGGGATGTGTTTATCCCTTTGATGAATGTCCATCCATATTTTGATGATATTCGTGATGATCCCCGTTTTGCCGCGATCGCAAAACGCGCCGGACTACCGGATAGAAAATGAAGCCTTCAACGTCCCTCTTGTTTTGTCATTCGAGGTCGAACAAATTGTGAAATTCTCCTTTTCCGCCGGAATAAAATGTTATGAAACGATGCCCTGAATGCAGACGCGATTATTACGACGATACACTGCTGTATTGTCTAGATGACGGTAACGCGCTGCACGAAGGGCCAGCATCCGGGTCATCCGATACCGAACCCGCAACGGCGATCCTTCATGAGACCGAGCCTCCAAACGAGGCTGCTACACGCGCTCAGATACACACGACCGAGCAGACCGCAATTCTGCCGTCCGGTATTAGCGAAATTCCAAAAGGCAAGGGTTTTGACACGCGGCTACTGGCCTTGCCTATGCTGATCGCGGTTGTGCTGTTCGCAGGGTATTCCGGCTACAAGTACTTTACTCCAACAAAACAGATCGAATCGATCGCCGTGATGCCGTTTGTTAATGAAAGTGGCAATACAGATGTCGAGTATCTTTCAGACGGCATTACCGAGACGCTCATCAGCAGTCTTTCTAATATTCCGAGTCTGTCCGTTAAAGCCAGAAGCACCGTATTCTTTTACAAAGGAAAGAACGTATCACCGAAGCAGATAGGCGAGGAGTTAGGTGTCCAAGCGATCCTATTGGGACGATTTGTGCAACGCGGTGACGACGTGAAGTTGAGTTTGGAATTGGTCAATACCCAGACACAAGACGTCATTTGGAGTGACCAGTTTGATCGTAAAATGAGCGATCTGGTTGCCGTTCAGAGCGAGATCGCCAAACAGGTGGCCGCGAAGATCACTTCGAAGTTAAGCGGAGAGGATCAAAAGAAAGTAGCGAAAACGTACACAAACAACCCTGAAGCATATCAGGCATACCTCAAAGGCAGATTTTATTGGAACCAACGAACAAGTGAGGGAATCAGTAAAGGCGTTGAATATTTTAAGCAAGCGATCGAGCTCGATCCGAACTATGCACTGGCATGGAGCGGTTTGGCGGATTCATATTTTCTTTTGCCCGAGTACGGCTCTTATTCGGCGACGGAATATCTTCCGAAAGCAAAACAGGCGGCGGTAAAAGCTGTCGAATTAGATCCAGATTTGGCTGAGGGTCAGACTTCCCTTGCTTATATCGAACACGTCTATGATTGGAAGTTTTCACAGGCCGAAGAGCGATACAAGAAAGCTATCGAGCTCAACCCGAACTACGCGACTGCCTATCAATGGTATTCCGAACTTCTTCTACAGGAGCGACGATTCGATGAAGCTCAACAATTAGCAAAAAAGTCCGTTGAGCTTGACCCTCTGTCGCTTATCAAGAACAACGGTTACGCTCAAACGTACTTCTATGCCAAGCAGTATGTCGAGGCTGAAAAGCTCTTTAGAAAAGTGCTTGAGATCACAGCGGAATTTTCGGTGTCGAATAGAAATCTTGCGAAATGCCTCGTCGCCGAGGGAAATATTCAGGCTGCTCTAACCGAATCCGACAAAGCATACCGATCAGGCGGGGAATCGTTCCGATTATCGAAAGGCTTGACATACGCGGCTGCCGGTGACAGGAAAAACGCGGAACGGTTCATTTCCGCATACGACGGGCTCGATCCCAGGCAGGTCTGGGACTTGACGTTGATCCATTCGTATTTGGGAGACGACGCAAAGGCACTCGAGGGCGTCGAAAAAATGGTAAAAAATAGATCGGTTTTCGTCCTTTATGCCAACGCTGATCCCGGTCTTGACAAGGTCCGCGACAACCCGCGCTTTAAGGAACTCATGAAACAGGTCGGCTTTTAGGGAAACCAAAAATTGGTATAGCCCAGACCGTTAAATGGTTCTTCATTGATATAGAAGGTTCCCGTCCTTTGTCAGACTCGACGGAAAGTAATATATGAAACAATGCCCTGAATGCGGCCGAGAGTACGACAGCTCAATGATGTTCTGTCTCGACGACGGAGCAGAGTTGCTCTACGGTCCGGGCTCGCTCGAAGCCCACATAGACCATTCCGACGAACCGGCGACGGCGATCCTACATTCGACTGTTGCTCCCGGCGAGGCTCCGACCCGTGCGCAGATCCATACGACAGAACAAACGGCAATTCTTCCGAAACTGACCGATTCCCCGATCACGATTTCTTTCTCACGTAAGAAGTCATTGGTCGTCGCGGCGTTTGGGATCGCTCTGGTCGCGGTACTCGGTGTCGGCAGTTATCTCTATTTCGGACGCGGCTCGGCTAAGCAGATCGAATCGATCGCCGTGATGCCTTTCGTCAATGAAAGCGGAAATGCGGACGTCGAGTATCTAAGCGATGGAATGACGGAGACACTCATCAAGAGTCTGTCGAATCTGCCAAATTTGAATGTAAAGCCTCGCTCGTCGGTGTTTCGATACAAGGGCAAGGATACCGACGTCAAAACCATCGGCAAAGAGTTAAACGTCGAGGCGGTATTGAACGGCAGGGTGTTTCAACGTGGCGACCAACTGACGCTTAGCCTGGAGCTGATCGACGTCCAGAATGACAAAGTGCTGTGGACCGAACAATACCAGCGCGGCCGATCAGACCTCGTTTCCCTGCAAAGCGAGATCGCCAAAGATGTTTCGAACAAACTGAAACTGAAGCTCTCGGGTGCCGATGAAGCAAAAGTAACCAAGACCTCAACGGCAAACCCGGAAGCTTATCAGCTTTATCTCAGAGGTCGCTATCAATGGAACAAACGCACGGGTGATTCGCTCAAACAGGCGGTCGAGTTTTTCAATCAGGCAATCGAAAAAGACCCGAATTACGCTCTTGCTTATTCAGGCTTGGCGGAAAGTTACACGTTGTTTGGGAATTACGGCGTTGCGCCGCAGCTAGACGCGATGCCGAAAGCGAAGGCGGCTGCTCTGCGGGCGATCGAACTCGACGATTCGCTGGCGGAACCTCGCGTCGCGCTCGGAATCTATTATTCAAACTTTGCGTGGAATCAGCTTGCCGCCGAAAAGGAATTTCGCCGCGCCATCGAATTGAACCCGAACTATGCGACCGCCCATCAGCAGTTCGGCGTTGAATGTCTGACCGCAATGGGGAGATTCGACGAAGCCGTTGCCGAAGGAAAACGAGCGGAAGAACTCGACCCGCTTTCGCCGATCATCGGCGCGGATCTGGGTCAAATTCTGTTCAGAGCCAGACGATTTGACGAAGCGATCGAGCAGCTCGATCGCGTTCTGGCGCTCGATCAGAATTTCTGGGTCGCCCATTGGTATATGGGACAGGCATATCACGGCAAAGGACAATATGCGGAAGCTGTCGCAGCGTATC
>JBBKXD010000123.1:0-14687 GCA_037969295.1 Pyrinomonadaceae bacterium
GGCATTGCGAACGCGAGTTAGCAGGAACGCCGAACGCCGGGCCTTCGCGGTTGATGCGAGAAGGCGAGGCCGAGAGCAAACATCCGGAACTATCGAGCCCGGCGATCGCAAAGTGGGTGGACGCGGCGCAACGCGTACTGGTTTGCCCTCGGTGCGGGATCAGCGAATCAGTCGAAAAATCGTGATCGTAACCTGCCGTATGTTAAGTTTGGTCTATGTTTGAACGTGAACTTGAAACGGCTCTCCGCCTCGCCCGCGAAGCCGGGACCAAGGTCCTCGAATACTACGCCCTCGAGATCATCGCCGAAGAAAAACTGGGGATGGACAATTTTGCTGAGCCGGTGACGATCGCCGATCGTGCCTCGAGCAGGATCATAGTAGACGGTTTGGGTGAGCAATTTCCCGACGATTTTGTTCTCTCCGAAGAAGAACTAGACGACCCGGACGGACGAACGAAATTTGATCGTGTCTGGATCACGGATCCGATCGACGGAACATGGGGCTTTCTTAAAAAAGATGGTGACTTCGCCGTACATATCGGCCTTGCGATCCGCGGCGAACCTGTTGTCGGAGTTGTCTACGTTCCGGTCGGCGACAATCTGTATTTTGCTGCAAAAGGCGGCGGCTCGTTCGTTGTAAAAGCCGGCGGCGAGCCGCGAAGGTTGTCGGCGTCTGGCAACGTCGATCTCTCAAAAATGAGTTTGGCTGTTTCGCGGAACCACAGAAGCCCGAAAATTTCCCGTATTGTGAGCGACCTCGGTCTGAAGAATGAGATTCAAAGAGGCTCCGTCGGTCTGAAAGTCGGTCTCGTTGCCGAAGCGGTTTGCGATCTCTACATTCACCTTTCACCGCGGACCAAGTTTTGGGACACGTGTGCGCCGCAGATCATCATCGAGGAAGCAGGGGGGCGTTTAACCGATCTTTTTGGCGAGCGAATACGCTACGGCATCTCTGATGTGCAAAATCACGGAGGCATCGTGGCCGCTAATGGTGCAGCTCACGAAATGATCATAGACAGACTTCGTCCGGTCTTGAACGAATTCGGAAGGTATAAGGTAAAAACGAAAGGCAGTTGATCGTTAATCTCTCGTCGACGGCTCGGTCACCACCTCGGAATCGAACTTTCGCGCAATGGATGCGTCGTACCTTGATTCTTTCCTCGCCTTTCGCCACGTTTTTAGGCCTTCGCCGGTAAGACTCAGGACAATCCGCCGATTATCGTAAATAAGCTTAAGCCAGGCACGCTTGTTCATTTGAGGAAAGTAGATTCCTCTGAAGAAGAGCCGCGCGACGATATGGCCGATTCGGATACCGATCGGCGTATCGCGGATCGCTTCCACCGATTCGCGATTTCGCTCCGGGCTGTAGCTGCGTGACCAGGCATGGAATGTTTCGTCCTTTGCCTCGTCGATCGTCATCTTCAAAGGATTGTGCGCCATGACGAACGGCGCGAATTCCAGCCAATGTTTTGGCCGATGCAGCCGTCCGGCTTTCTGAAGCCGATCGTACAAAGGTGTCGACGGGAACGGAGTAAGTTGTCCGAAAACGGGAAGGCCCGGCTGCCAAGTCTCGATCTCGTCGACGGTTCGATCGGCGACTCCGACCGTATCGTTGTCCATACCGAAAATGAATGACGTGATCGCGAAAATATTTCGGCGTGCAAGTCCGTCAAGCACATCCTTATAGTTCGCCGGTTTTGAGAAAGTTTTGTTGACGTCGGCCATGTTTGCCGGGTCGATCGATTCCATCCCGATAAAGATCCACTTGCCGCCCGCATCCGCGATCAAATCTACAAGCTCTTCGTCGGCGAGGAGATTCGCGCTGATCTGCGCGACCCACGGCAGCGTCGCACCGGCGGCGATCATGTCCCTAAGCAGGCTCTTGAGCCGCTTCTTGTTAATCGCCAGATTGTCATCGATAAAGAAGACCGCGATCTGTCCTTTCTCGCGTTTGGCTCGTTCCTTGAGGCGTAGCAGCTCCTCGACGACGCTTTCGTTGCTTCGAAAGCGGATCGAGTCACCGAAAAATCCCGTCACGGTACAAAACTCGCAGCCGTATGGACATCCGCGGCCCGTCTCGATCGGAACAACAAAGAATTTGCCCCAGCCGTCGCCAAGTTTCGACATGACCGGCTTCAAAAATGCTGGCACCAGACTAAATTGATCCAGGTCGAGCGTCTCCCACGGGATGTGCGGATAGGGCTGAAGGCTCGGCTTCTTATCGTTGCCCTTCGGGTCAACCTCAGGATGATATATCTCCTTAAGCTCGCCCCGAGCCGCATCTTCGACCATCGTGGCCCAATATTCATCAGCTTCGCCAAGGGCGACTGCGTCCGCGTGGCGCGGCCCGCCGTCTTTTCCGAGAGCTTCGTCCGCACATTCGGTCACATGCGGCCCGCCCATCACCACCTGAATGCCAGCGGCACGCAATGAGTCGGCGACAAGATAGGCGCGGGCGACCATTCGAGTCATTGAACCGATCCCTACAAGGCCGATATCCTCCGTCTTACAAAAACTGACGAGTTCCTCGCGCGTCATCGCCTTTGCGTTGCCGTCGATCAATATGACTTCGTGTTCCTTCGGTGTTAATGACTGAAGAAGAAACATCCAAAGATGCGGCATGAAGTTTCGCGTCACACCATTGTCGGGATTGTAAAGTAGAATTTTCATTCGCTTATAACGCAATGCGAAAGCAAAGCAATGATGACGCTCTTAAAGAGGGGGAAAATTACTTGGAAAAGAATAACCCGTAAACGCGTTGCGACTATAATCGCATCATTTGACGGATTTGCCTACCTTAAAATTGGCTTTCTCCCCTTGTGGCTGCTATTTCCAGCCATTAGTCGTTTCATTCACTAGCTTACGCGACGCGTGTTCCGCGACAACCTTGCATAAGAGCTTGGCGAGCGGAACGTTCTACGGGCTATGGCATTTATACCCTTTTCCGGAGGAAAATCAATAAGATGAGAATATTTCTTTGCGGTTCGATTCCGTGTCCAGGCTTAGGCGCCTGTGGGATGGCCTCAGGTTGCCCTCATTCGTAATTATCAGATATGTTTTGAGTGAGACAGCGAGGCCGAGATGAGTTGCTCAGATCGCGGACCAAGAAGTAAAACGGACATAGATTAAATAATGGAAAGAGCGTTTCAGATCGTGGCGGTGATCCTTGCCGGGATCGCCGGCTATTTTCTTTGGGCGGGAAACAGCGACGGCGCCTTTGTCTCGGCCGTCGTCGCGTGCGTCGCGTTCTTTTTGAGCATCCGTTCCCAGGTCCAGGCGAGGAAAGCGGAACGGGAAGCTGCCAAGGAAGACTGATCGAATGGCTAATATCGTTCTGGCGACATTCGGTTCGCTTGGTGATCTTCATCCGCTCGTCGCTCTCGGGCTTGAACTGAAGCGACGGGGGCATCAAATCACCTTCGCGACGATGGATTTTTATCGCGAAAAGATCGAGATGCTCGGTTTCGAACATGCGCGTATGGCTCCGCACCTCCGTCCGGACGACATCGCGAAAATGCCAGAGTTGGTGGACGCAAGGAAAGGAACCGAAAAGATCCTTCGCGAGATGATCATCGGGAGCGTCCCCGAGATGTACGACGATCTGCTGGCAGCGGTCGAGGGCGCGGATATTCTTCTGACGGGCGAGGTAATTTACGCGGCGAAGTCGGTCGTTGAGAAGACCGGTATCAAGTGGGTGACGACGACGCTCGCCCCGATCTCGCTGTTTTCGACATATGATCCGCCAGTTCCGCCGACGGCGATGTGGTTCGAGAATCTGCGGTTCCTCGGATCGGGGTTCCACAGCCTACTGTTTCGAGCGATACGAATGTCGATGCACAACTGGCTCGACGAATATCGCGCGTTTCGACGCACGATCGGGCTCGACCCCGACGACGATCCGATCTTTCGCGATAAGTTTTCGCGCGATCTGCATTTGATAATGTTCTCGCGGGCGTTGGGTGCACCTCAACCGGACTGGCCCACGGGCGCCGTACAGACCGGATTTTGTTTCTACGACGGGCAGTCGGATTCGGGGCAGATGCCGGATGCTCTGGGCGAGTTTCTTGACGCCGGCGAACCGCCGATCGTGTTCACACTCGGGTCGGCAGCAGTTATGGACCCGCGCGATTTCTTTGTCGAGAGCGTGAAGGCGGCGAAGATGCTCGGCCGGCGTGCAGTCCTAGTGTACGGCGTTTTCGGTGAGCTCCCGTCAGGCCTGACGGACGACATCGTCGGATTTGAATACGCACCGTACTCGCTTCTATTTCCCCGAGCCGCATGCGTTGTGCACCAGGCCGGCGTCGGCACGACCGGCCAGGTTATGCGTGCCGGAGTTCCGCACTTGATAGTGCCGTTCGCCCACGATCAGCCCGACAACGCGGTTCGCTGTCGGCGGATCGGAGTCGCCGAGATCATCGCCCGCGACGATTACACCGCCGCGTCCGCGTCACAGACGATAGAGCACATACTCGCTAACGACACTTACCGAAAACACGCAGCGGAAGTGGCGTCGATCGTCAATTCCGAACGCGGAACCGCGGCCGCGTGCGATGCTATAGAACGCGTTTTGAGCTAACATATTCCCTTGTGAGCACACTCGAACACCTTCTTGCCGGCAATAAGGCCTGGGCACAGAACATAAAAAAGAGCGATCCGACTTTTTTCAAAGAGCTTTCCGAGATCCAGACCCCGGAATACCTCTGGATAGGCTGCTCGGACAGCCGGATCACACCCTCGACCAGCATCGGTCTCTTGCCGGGCGAGATGTTTGAGCATCGGAACGTCGCCAATCTTGTTAACCACACGGACATGAACTGCCTTTCGGTAATGCAGTTCGCGGTCGAGGCTCTCAAGGTAAAGCATGTCATCGTCTGTGGACACTACGGCTGCGGCGGCGTAATGGCAGCGCTCAGCGACACCAGACTGGGGTTGATCGACAACTGGCTTCGACACATCCAGGACATCATGCATAAGCATCGCGGCGAGCTCAATTCCCTTCCCGACTACGACGCACGGCTGGACAAATTGTGCGAGATAAACGTCATCGAACAAGTGGTCAGCGTCGGCGAAACGACGACAGTCCAGGATGCGTGGAACCGCGGACAGAAACTCGAAGTGCACGGGTGGATCTATACCATCGCTGACGGGATATACCGTGACCTGGATGTTAGTGTCACATCGCTCGAGCAGCTCGACGCGCTGCGCGAAACGATGTTTCGCCAAAGCGCAAAAGCATGAAAAGTGAAAAGGTGGAAAAGTTTAAAGGTGGAAAAGTGAAAAGGCGAAAAAGTAAAAAAGCGAAAAGTTGAAAAAGTGAAAAGGCGAAAAGGCGAAAAGGAGAAGCCGGACAGGCCTCGACCCACACACTCGAATACTGTCTTTACTTTTCCACCCTTAAACTTTTTCACCTTTTCACTTTTTCACTTTTTCAACTTGTCGCTTTTTCCCTTTTTCACGTTTTCACGTTTTCACCTGTCCATGCTCAGATGTCGCGAAAGCCCACAGCGACACGCGAGCCGGCCGGTGTAATGGACAATAAGCCGGACTCCGCGAAGAACTCGCTTCTCGAGGTTAAGTCCGAGGCCGAGTTCAATTCGATCGCTCGCGTCTATCATCAAAACACGCCCTACGCTTTGCCGCACGCGATGTTCGTCATCGACCGGCGGGCGAAAAACAAGATCTATTTCGTAAATTCGCAGCGGTTCCGTTTTCACAAAGATTTTCTGCTCGCGACCTATCTGGTACCGCGCGGTGCGGACGTCTTCAAGCCGATTTATATAGATGAAGATCGCCGGTTCATCGTTGGGACCATCGCCTGGCAGAAACCGGTTGAAAAGTTTACATGGGAATTATGGGAAGGTGATCTTGCGACCGCTGATCACATTAAGGCGGCTGACGAAACGATAAATAAACACTTCTTTGAACCGGTCGCGTTCAAGCCAAACTCGCTGCGGCAAGAAGACGTTTCCGAAACGATGGGCATCGATCGCGTTCTGCAAAGCGACCTGAGCAAGAACCAGGCCTACCTTGCATTGAATACCGGCGAGGCCGTCGGACGAATTCACATAATCGATAAGCTCGACGATACGGTCGAGATCGGTGACAACGAGATCGTCGTGTTAAAAGAGCTACCGCAAACGCTGCCTCCGGTCCGCGGCATCATCGTCGCCCAGCCGTCGACCCCGCTTTCGCACATAAACATTCTTGCGAAGGGCTGGAAGGTTCCGAACGTCTACATTAAGGACGCCGACAAACTGTTTCGAGAGTTAGACACGTACGTTTATAAACTCAGTGCCACGCTAACGGATTACAAACTGGAACGCGCGTCGATCGACGACATAAAGGAAAAATTCATTTCGCCCGATCAACAGATCCCACCCGTGGACCTGGCTGTCAGGAAACTCGCCGGCCTCCGCGAGATGCGAAAAAAAGACAGCGTGATCTATGGCGCAAAGGCCGCGAATCTTGGTGAGATGCTCAACGCACGTGTCACCGGCGTGATCGTGCCCGACGGATTTTCGGTCCCGTTCTATTGGTACAAATCGTTCATGGATGCGAACGGTTTCAACGATCAGATCGCGGAATACCAGGAAAACCTGGAGTTTGTTCATAATCCAAGGGTTCGCCGTCAGAAGCTTGAAGAGTTTCGCAACGCGATCCAGAAAGGAAAATTCGACGCGGCGCTTCGGCGGGCGATCATTCGGAAATGGCAAATTCAACTCGCCGGCCGGCCGGTGTTTGTGCGCAGTTCGTCAAACTCAGAGGACCTTCCGAACTTCAGTGGTGCAGGTTTGTATTCGAGTGTTCCGAACGTCAGAGCAGAAGACAAACTGATCGAGGCGGTCAAGAAAGTTTGGGCTTCGCTTTGGAAGTTTGAGGCGTATGAAGCACGCGTCCGGAATTATGTCAGCCAGAGGGACGTTTACATGTCGGCGCTTATCCAGCTTGGCATCGACATGACAAAGGGCGGCGTGATGATCACAAAGGATCCGTTCGATGCAGAGAACAAGGACGCCGTCTATATCAGTGCCGTGTGCGGACATAATTCGAAAGTCGTCGACAACTCGGGACTACCCGAGCAGATACTTTTTAATCCGAAGTCTAATTCGGTGATCGTGATGACGCTCTCGCAGCAGGAGAATGCGCTTGCTTTCGACGAGAACGGCGATCTGAAAGAGACGAGTGATAAATGTGCAAACGCTCAAAAGCGCGTTCTGACGGATCTGCAGGCGCGAACGCTTGCGAAGACGGCGATCGATATTCGCCGGATCTTCGGCAAGCGCGAGCAGGACATCGAATGGGGCATCATGAACGGCCGCATCTACATCGTCCAGGCTCGGCCGTACATTGATAAGCAGTGATCGGTGGTCGGTGGTCGGTGGTCAGTGGTCAGTGGGTACCGGGAAGAGTAGGGATCGGGTTTTTATTATGAAACTATTTTTAACAGTCACATCTGCGTTTCTCTTTCTCGCATGCAACAGCGCACCGCCGGTCGTTAACTCAACAAAGCCGATCAACGTCGCTCAGCAAACGAACGAGGCACAGAGCGTACTCGCTCACACAACGGAAGGCCAGACGCCGCGACCGATGAATTCGAACGGCGGCAGCAAAATGTCGTCGGGCGGTGATCCGATCGATACGTCAAAGTTCGACGAGAAAATCAAGGAGGCGGAGAAAGACGTCAAATCCAAACCGACGGACGACGGCGCTAAGAAGGAACTGGCTGAAGCGTTTTTTGAACGCGGCTTCGCGTTGACCGAAGCCCGTCAGTACGCGTCTGCACTTGGCGATTATCGTCGAGCACTTAAGCTTGATCCGGATCATGAAGAATCAAAGAAGTGGATGGATCAAATCATAAGCATTTACGCGATGCTGAAAAAAGATGCGCCGAAAGAAGGCGAGGAACCGCCGCCGCTTCCATTTAAAAAACAGGCTTAAGAAGAGTCGGGGGCAGGCCCGCCTTCCCGCCCTGCGAATTTGCGACAAAGCCTCGGTAAGGCAGCAGGATTTCATGTCAAGCCGGTCAAGCTATTCAGATTCACCGGTCCGGAAGTTTTACATTTCGCGTGACCGTCCGATAAACTTACAGCTTTGCAATTGTAAGATTTCGGAGATAAGACAGGTTTTATGGCAATTTCGGCAAACGATATCAGAAAAGGAATGGTTATTTTGCATGAGGGCTCGCCCGTGAAAGTGATGGAATTTCACCATCACACGCCCGGCAACCTGCGTGCGATGGTACAGGCTAGGCTTCGCAATCTGCTCACGGGAAACTCCTTCGAGTTTCGCTTTCGTTCAAATGACACGCTTGAAAAGATCACGCTCGAACAGCACAAAATGGAGTACTTGTATTCCGACGGCTCGCATCATCACTTCATGAATTCCGAAAATTATGAGCAGGTCGCGCTTACCGAGGAGGAACTAGGCGACGCCTCTCAATGGCTGATGCCGGGATTAAAGATCGAGGTCGAGTTCTACGACGGGACGCCGATCGGCGTCGCGCTTCCGGCGTCGATGGACCTCACCGTAACGCGAACCGACCCGCAGCTCAAGGGTGCGACCGCGTCCAATTCGAACAAGCCGGCAACGCTCGAGAATGGAGTCACCGTCTCGGTCCCGCCGTTTATCGCGGAGGGCGAAAAGATCCGCGTCAACCCGGCCGAAGCGAAGTATATCGAGCGGGTGAAATAGGCACCTTCATAGAGGTCGCCGAAGGCGACGGACATAAAGCCTAGGGTAAGCGAGCAAGCGAGCGTAACCCTAGGTTTTGCATTTGAATTACCTCCAGCCTTAGCTGGAGGTACGAGTCGAGAAAAGTCAGGGGCCTTAGCCCAAAGCAAAGTTGTTCGAAGGGACTACAGTAAGATTCGGCTAAAGCCATTCTTCTTGCTGTCTTTACCTCCGGCTGAAGCCGGAAGCAATTGATAAGATATCGGAAGTTTCCTGATCGCACCGAATGTACTTCGTTTACAGCTTCTTACTCTCTATCGGCTTCCTCGTGATGCTGCCGATGTTTCTGCTGCGGCGTGAGAAGTATGCATCCGGATTCCGCGAGCGTCTCGGAAATTATCCCGAATTCAAACATGATGGTCGCGATGTGATCTGGCTGCACTGCGTCTCAGTTGGAGAGACGAATGCGGCCCGACCGCTTGTCGAAAAGCTTCTAGAGAATTTTCCGAACCATCGAGTTGTAATTTCAAACACCACGAAGACCGGACACGAACTCGCGCAGAAGATCTTCGCTGATCAAGCCGCGGCGATCTTTTACTTCCCTTTCGATTTCAAGTTCAGCGTTCGAAGAGCTCTTGCGAAATACAAACCTTCGGTTGTGCTATTGATGGAAACCGAGATTTGGCCACGATTTATTCACGAAGCGAAGCAAAGCGGAGCTAAAGTTGCAATCGTAAGCGGGCGCCTTTCTCAGAGATCGTTCGCGCGTTATTCACGGGTGAAGCACTTTGTCAGGAATGTTCTGGCGGACGTTGATCTCGCTTTAATGCAAGGCGAGGCTGATGCGGAGAGCCTTATCGATCTTGGCATCGATGCGAACGTAGTCTCTGTGACGGGCAACTTAAAGTTTGATCAACTCACAGAGAGTGAAAAGAGTGATCTTTCCGATTGTTTTAGAAAGCAGTACGGAATCGATGGGAAGATTCCAATTGTCATCGCTGCAAGTACACACCGAGGCGAGGAGCAGGCGGTTCTGGACGCTCTTGAGATGCTCGGAGGGGAGCGAAGGCTGGTAGTTGCACCACGGCATCCAGAAAGGTTCGACGAGGTGGCAAGGCTCCTGGAGGAGATTCCCTTCGTCAGGAGATCAGCACCGGATAGTGTGCTGGACAGAACCGCAGAAGTAATTCTGTTAGACAGTATCGGTGAACTTCGAGACTTGTACGGAATCGCCGATGTCGTATTTGTTGGCGGGAGTCTCGTTCCTCACGGCGGGCAGAGCGTGCTGGAACCTGCAGCCGAAGGTAAAGCAATTGTGACTGGCCCATACACGCATAATTTCGCTGACGTTGTACGAATATTTGGCGAGCATGACGCCCTGATTCAACTTCCCCCTGACAATAAGGATGGCGAGATGGTGATGGAACTCTATGATGCATTTCTTCAACTTCTCGGCGATAAGGAAAAGCGGGACAACCTTGGAAAAAATGCGCTGGCAGTTATGAAGAAGAATTCTGGAGCGACACTTAAGACGGTTGGTCGACTTCAAAACATTTTCGATTCCGAACAAAAGCAACTCACTCATCAGTCTCCCGCCTCATGACCGTCCTCTACTACATCCTCGCCGCACTGCTGATCTACTTCAGCTACAAATCCTTTCGCGGCGGGGTCGACTATCTGAATTATTTCAAACAAGAACTAGCTAAACCGCTTCGCGATTACACACCCTTCGTAACTATTTTCGCGCCGTGCAGGGGCATCGATCAGGGTATGTTGGAGAATCTCGACGCGTTACTGTCTCAAGATTATCCGGAATTCGAAGTCGTTTTCATTGTCGACGAAGCCGAAGATGGAGCCGCGAGCCTGATCGAGTCGGCATGGCGCGAAGCAAGGCGTCAGGTCAAGCTAGTCGTCGCGCCAAAGGCGACCGATTCGAGTCAGAAAGTTACGAACCTGCGCGAGGGCATTCCGTACGCCGATCCGGCGTCGGAAATATTTGCCTTCGCAGATTCAGATGGGCGCCCGACGAGATCGTGGCTGCGTCATCTCGTCGCACCGCTTGTTGACGCGAAGATCGGTGCCGCGACCGGTTACCGTTGGTTCATTTCGAAGCATGAGACTCTTGCTTCCGAAATGCGAAACATGTGGAATGCATCGATCGCATCCGCGCTTGGACCGAACAGAAAAACAAATTTTTGTTGGGGCGGATCGACTGCCGTGCGGCGCGAGGTATTCGAACAACTCGACATTCGCGAAAAATGGCGCGGAACTTTGTCCGACGATTTCACGCTCACGCATGCCGTCAAGGATGCGGGACTGGAAATCCATTTCGTTCCGCAAGCTCTCACACCGTCGATCGAAAACTGCTCGGTGCGCGAGCTATTCGAATTCACGACGCGTCAGATGAAGATCACCAGAGTTTACGCACCAAGGTTGTGGGTGATGTCTTTCGTTGGGTCGGGACTTTTTTGTGTGATCATGCTTTCTTCGCTTCTTATAGTGATGCTCAGCTCCAGGAATGACCTGACCGTTGCCGTCGCGATGTTCACGCTTCTGGTCGTGACACTCTTCAGCATCGGGAAATCTTTTCTGCGGATGAAGGCCGTCAAACTGGTCTTGCCACAGTACGCCGGAAAACTCAGGCGGCAGATGCTTCCGCAAATTACGCTTTGGTCGCTTGCCCCGGCTCTATTCTTTTTCAACTCGTTCGCCGCATTGCTTTCGCGTCGAATCGACTGGCGTGGAACCATCTATGAAATGGTCTCGCCAACGCGGACCCGCGTTCTCGGCCAGACAACACCTAAAGAGTGATATCATTAACCGCACGCTTCTTTGTTTGTAACAAATAGGAGAGGAATGGCATCAAACGCCGTATGAAGAACGAATCAAGGGTACGATTCCTGGCGCTATTTGCGGCGCTTTTGCTGAGTTCTGTCGCGTCTTTTGCTCAGACAACAGCGATAGTTGCTCCGCCCACCGGCAAGGCTCCGGTGATCATTATCCCTGGCCTGACCGGTTCAGATCTCGTCAACAGCAAAACAGGCGAGGAAGTATGGTTTAGGGCCCGACGGGCGAAGGACGACGACCTCCGACTACCGATCTCCGGAAATCTCGCACGAAATCGGGACAATCTTGTCACAAGGGATATTATTCGCAGCGTGAAGTTTTTGAAGATCCTGCCCGAGTCCGAGATCTATGAGCGGCTCATCGATGCCCTTCAGACGCGAGGTGGTTATCATGAAGCAAAATGGAACACAGCCTCGCGGAAAGACACCCAGGACACCTTCTACGTTTTTCCTTATGACTGGCGACGCGACAACGTCGAGAACGCGCGACTTCTCGTTCGAAGAATCGAAACGCTCAAACGGCGGCTGGGCAAACCTAACCTCAAATTCAACATCATCGCTCATTCGATGGGCGGCCTTCTTGCCCGATATGCGGCGATGTACGGGAACGCGGAGTTGGCGGCCGACGCACCGAAACCGACGTGGGCGGGAGCAAAGCATTTCGACAATATTTTCCTCCTCGGCACGCCGAACGAAGGCTCCGTAATGGCGCTCAATGCCCTGCTCAACGGCTTTTCATATATCGGAGGCGGGCTGAATTTGCCGTTTATTCAAGACATCAGCCGGTATGACGTGTTCACGATCCCGTCGATCTACCAACTGCTACCCCATGCTGGGGCTCTCATGGCGTACGACGAAAATCTTAAGCCGATTCCCGTCGATGTTTACGATCCGGCTGAATGGGAAAAATACAATTGGGCGATCTGGCAGGACAGCGGTTTTACAAAAAAATTTAGTGCATTGGAGCAAAGGAATGCCCGTGGGTTTTTCAACGCTGCTCTGGCGCGAGCAAAGCGCCTGCAGGCCGCGCTCGATGCAAGCTCGAGCGTAAAACCGCCCGTCTCGTTTTATTTGATCGGTGCCGATTGCAAGGACACGCCTGCTGCACTGCTGCTGCTTCGAGACGAGAAAAAAGGCAAGTGGGAAACGCGCTTTAAGGCAGATGGATTTACACGCTCGAACGGCGAAAAAGTTAAGTCTGAGGACCTCAAGCCACTTTTATTTTCAATGGGCGATAGTGTTGTCACGAAGCGTTCACTGGAGGCTCTTGGACTGGCGGAGGGCGGCAAAACCGGCGTGCCGATTGCCGGCGAGCTTTATCAGTGTGTCGGTCATAGTAAGCTCGTGACCAGCCTGGAGGTTCAGGACAAACTTTTTACATTTTTAAAGATTGTGCCTGCGCTTCTAAATGCGTCGCCCTAGATGATGGTTGGAGAATCGAAATGATCCAGAAGCTGTTGAGTGACGATGAACCAGACGCGGCGCCCGAATCGAAGTTTCCATCGGCTCCGAGCAGCACGGTTCTCAGCCTGTTTGGCTCAGATAACGAGTACGGTGACGAATCCGCCACCGACTCGCCGATCATACAGTCCGAACCGGAATCGATGGCCGAAACGATCCGTCGCAGCGGTCTAGCCTATTCTGCCGGGATCGCGTTGTTCGCTGCCGTAGTTTTCATGCTGGTGCTCGGCTGGGGAGCCGATGTACTTCTCGGGACCTCGCCCTGGGGGATCGTCGGCGGAATCATCCTGGGGTCGGTGATCGGTTTTATCCAGTTTTTCAGGCTTACCTCGCAGATATTCAAGAAATAACACCCTGCCTTTGAACTTTTTATCGAGCCTTTGTAGAATCTAAGGTTCGCAATGGGCGACGATATTGAACCTACGGCCGAAGCGGTGGATACAGTCCAGCCGCTATCTCACGAGAGGATCTTGTGGATAATGGCGGTGCTCGGCATCGGAGGTGGACTTGCGGGGTTTGCTTTCAGGTCTTTCGGTTTCGGACTCGGTATTTTGATCGGAACCGCCCTCGCGTTTGTTAACTATTACTGGTTGAAAAGCTCTTTGCGAAAGATATTCGCGGCCGCGGAGTCAGGTGAGAAGCCGAGAATGCTGGCAGGAAAGTATTTCGTGCGGTACATCATCCTCGCGGTCGTCGTCGCGATAATCTACGTAACCGGAATCGTGCCGATCGTTCCTGTCATTCTCGGACTGGCCGGATTCGGGTTCGCTGTAGTTGTTGAAGGATTTATACGAATGTTTCACGGTGCAGAAGCCCGCACGAAGTAAGGGCGTAGATTTGCTGCAGTTATCGCCCTTACTTCGTGCGGGCTTCTGCAAAATTAGAAAGGAAATTTAATAATGCTTCTATTTGCCGAAGGCGGACATCACCTTCCACTGATCGTCGAATTCATAAATCATTACGTCGGTGAACCCGTGCATCATTTCCAGATGACGTACACGAAGCCGATCTGGGACAAGTTCTTCTCGAATTTCGGAACCGAAGCGGAGAGCGTATTTGGCCCCTACACGGTCGAGAATGCAGTTCCGTGGTACACGATCATGTTCGTCATCGCGTGCCTGCTGACGATTTTCATCGTCTACTTACTGAAAGGTAAGCTCTCGGAAAGCGACCCGACGGAAGGACAACTAACGCTCGAGGCTGGATACCTTGCGATCAAGGATATGATCACGAGCATCATCGGTGAGCACGGTTACCGCCATTTGCCAGTCGTTGCGACGTTCGGGATCCTGATCCTCGTCTCCAATTTGATGGGCCAGTTCCCGATGTTCATGTCGCCGACGGCGTCCGTGAACGTCACCTTCGCACTCGGTATTTCCTCGTTCGTCTATTACAACTACGTCGGAATCAGCGAGAACGGTTTGTTCGGGCACATCAGGCATTTCGCCGGGCCAAAACTGCCTCTGTTGATGATCCCGATCACAGGCCTGATATTTTTCATCGAGATCATCAGTAACTCGATCCGGCCATTCACGCTTGGCGTCCGACTGTTTGCGAACATGTTTTCGGACGAGCAGGTGTTTGTGCAGATAACTAATCTGTATCCGCCCGTCACGCAGTTTCTTGTGCCCCTGCTACTGACGGCACTCGGAGTATTTGTTGCTCTCGTACAGTCGTTCGTGTTCACGCTGCTCTCGCTGATCTACATTGG
>JBBKXD010000124.1:0-28924 GCA_037969295.1 Pyrinomonadaceae bacterium
GCTGCACGGCGGGATGCGAGCAGGTTCGGGATAGCGATTGCGGCGACGATCGCGATGATGATCACGACAACAAGTAATTCAACGAGCGAGAAACCTTTTTCGTTTTTGTTTGACTTCATTTTTCTAATCTCCAGGGGGTCTTTATTAGTTCGCGGACAGACGGATGGTCGGGTTTCTTGCGAGACCAGATACACCCCTTTTGTTTGTTCGCGTGCTGTTGCTGATTGCAACCGCCGTGCCGCCCGACCGCCTGCCTCGGCATTCGCGTGTGAGGAGTAATGATGTCAATGGGTTAGCTATCGGGGATCTCGAACGCATCTCGCCCCGCGCGCGCAAAAAAGTGAGACTTTCACTCACCCGAGGTCAGAGAAAGTCTCACATTTTTGATTCGTATACCGAGTTCTACTTACGAACTCTCAGCGTCTCGGTGCAGTCGCTCCAAACTTTGGACGGACAATCGAAGAGATCGGGCGCGTTCTCGCGGGTCTGTTCGGCGATCGTCACATAGGTTTCTGTCGTGCCGTGTGTGAGCTGCGTCCATCCGAGTTGCCGGCGGTGTAGCCAGACATACCGGTATGCCGAATGCTCGTTCGCTCCCGCCAGATGTCGTGCTTCGTGCAAAAGGATCATCGCCCGCTCAGTATCGTCCGTCGCCCTGGAATAAAAATCGTCGTAGAGCGTGATCATCTGGAAAGGGAGATTTGTCGCCGCGAAAGCGTTCTCTCGCGCGACGAGCCTGTTCAGCCAATGGTCCGAACCGCGGAACGTCGTCGTGTGGCGGAGCATAAATGTTTCCCTCGCGAATCCACGAGTCTCGAGAACATCGATGGCACGTTCGACGGTCGCGGAGTCTTGATCGGAAAGCGGCATTGATGTAGCGACGAGCGAGAGGTGAAAAGCCGCGAGTGCAAGCATCAACGCAAGCGCGCTGCTAAGGGCGACACGAAATGGCGAGTTGTCGGCATTCGTATAGTAATCATGCAGCTGCGAATGATATTGCGAATTCTGCATACACTTTCTAGGGGGAATTCCGGGAATGGGCAGGCTAATTTCAGGAAGGTGCAATACCGGGGCCAGCCGGATTGTTATTCAGTGTACAACACTCAGCAGAATTGTTCAACAGATTTGCCGGGCGCGGGAATGTTAAGGGACGGCAAGTGGCCGACGATGCAGGGCGATTACTTTGGAAGGTCAGGAAAGATAGCCGGTGACGGCAAACCCGGTGAGGATGTGCGAGACGATCGCTACGGAGTATGCGGCGAGGCCGAGTCGTACGCCGATCTTCGCCAGCCAGTTATCTGAGCCATAAAGAAGTACGGCACATGTGACAACGCCCATCCCCAGCTTGATCGCCAGAAACGGCGCGACGCCGACATCGAGAAGCGAAGCCATTAAAAAGTTGCCTTCCTCCGCCCAACCGTTCCGAACCCAGAGGACGGTGACAACCGCATCGACGACATTTAGTCCGAACAGAAGAGAGATGGGTTTCCAGAGATTCACAAGGTTTTCTCCGTCACAACCGTGTTTATCGAGCCCTTTAAACTGTCGAACCCCTGGCATTGGCCAGGGGCACCGCAGAAAAAATTCTATTTTCGAGGACGTCGGTGAATATAACCCGATCAGCGGGAGATTACAAGAGAGAAAAATTTGACGAGTGAAAAAGTGGAAAAGCGGAAAGCTCCTCACGTTCTAACGTTCACCTTTCACGTTTTCACCTTTTTCACTTTTTCACTTTTTCACCTATTCACTTTAGTTCGTCGGGAAAATCGTTGACCCGATGGCACGGCAAATGCTATTGCCCTTGTAGTTGGAAGATTTAGGAGGAATTCATTTTATGTCGTTAGTTCACTGTCCTGAATGCGGACACGAGATCTCAGCTGCGGCAGTAGCATGCCCAAACTGCGGCCGTCCCTTATCGGCAAAAACTCCAGTTATCGAGCGCACGCCGGTTGTCGCTACAGTGCGCCGGAGCGAGGGTACGCCAAATTGGATTTTTATTCCGCTCGGAATAATCGGAGCGCTTCTGCTTATCGTTTTCTTCGTCGTAATGAGCCGCAACAGCGAAGACGCCAATTCAAATCTCGCGGTAAACGTATCGACGAGACGACCGGCGACAACCGGCGAGCGCAGCAGCACCGACATCCCGTCGTCGAGTACGGAAAATCTGCCGCCGCCAACCGACACGCAAACGGTCACGATCCCCGGCTCGCAGACCGACGTGTCCGTTTCAAAAGGAAGTGTCACGATCGACGCCAAGATCGCCAACCGAACGGGAGCACCGCAGCCAGTAAAAAATGAAAGGTTCTACTTGCTGGATAAGGATCTGGAAATGATCTTATACGAAGCCGGGCTCGAGCCGATCGAAGGACAGACGCTAATGAACAGCCTCGGGCTCTCGGTATTGTATCCGGGCAGATTCGACGCGTTCAATCGAGATGCGCTACGTGCCATCAAGAGCCATATCAAATACGCAGGGACGACCGACGCGTCGGGAAAAGCTGAGCTCGGCGGGATCGAACCGAATAACTATTACTTATTTGGCGTAACAAAGTCCGGTCGCGGGTTTGCGATATGGAGCTCGCAGGTATCGATCAACGCCGGACAAAACGCGCTCAATCTCACGCCTCAGCAGTTAAATGAAATGAATTTGTCACCGGGCGATTAGGAATCTTTGGTCCGACACTGAATGCAAAAACGGCAGACCGCAAAGGCCTGCCGTTTTTTGATTTGGTGGAGACGAGGGGGATCGAACCCCTGACCTCTGCAATGCCATTGCAGCGCTCTCCCAGCTGAGCTACGTCCCCTTTTTTCAAGTTTCGAGTTTCTAGTTTCTGGTTTCTAGTTCCCGGAACGAAGTTTGAATCTATCGAAAACGAATTTAAGCGTCAAGTTCTTGTGAGTCTGGCGAGTCTGTCGAGTCTTGCGAAGTCTGGGGAGTCTCGATAGCCGGCAGACCCGACGGACTCGACAGACTTTTTATCTTCCCTTAAAGTGCGGCTTACGTTTCTCCAAAAACGCCGAGACGCCCTCTTGTTTGTCTTCAGTCGAAAAACAGATCGCGAACAGATCGACTTCGCGGCGCAAGCCTTCATCCAGGTTGGAACGCGAAGCGAACTTGACCGCTTCTTTGCAAAGCTGCAGCGCGATCGGAGCCTTTTCGGCGATCTTCGCGGCAAGCTCCATTGTCTTCGATTCAAGTTCCGCTGACGGATAGACATGATTGACGAGCCCGAATTTTAGAGCGGTTGCGGCGTCGATCATGTCGCCGGTCAGGATTATTTCCATTGCACGGCCTTCGCCGATAAGACGCGTCAGACGCTGCGTTCCGCCGCCGCCAGGCATAATGCCGAGATTGATCTCCGGTTGCGAGAAGCGGGCCGTCTCGCTGCAAATGCGAAGATCGCAAGCGAGCGCCAGCTCATTCCCGCCGCCGAGACAAAAACCGTTGACCATCGCGATCGTCGGTTTCGGAAACGAGTCGATCGAATTAAAAAACGTCTTCTCGTGAAACAGATTTCGCTGCGTGACCGGAGTTTGCCCGGCAAATTCGCTGATGTCGGCACCGGCAATAAACGATTTCTCACCCGCACCGGTGATCACCAAAACGCGGACCGAATCGTCACGGCGAAGCTCATTGAGAGCGTCAACGCCTTCCGCGTGGACCTGCCTGTTTAGCGCGTTAAGTTTGTCCGGCCGGTTGATGGTCAAAACCGCGACGCCGTTCTCACGTTTTTCTACGGTAATAGTTTCGTATGTCATAAAAAGGTAGGACGGACTGTTAGTCCGTCCATTTCAAATTTACAAAAACAGTTTCGGGATGATATCGAATATGGATCAACGGTCCTTCACTCTTCCAATCCTTCAACGACGTTGTCGTCAGCGATCCACGCGACAAACAGTCTTAGCCAGTTGTCTTTCGATTCGATGATCGACACGCCAACACGCGACGTACCATAATTCGAAGCGCCGATCCGTGCAACCTTTGCCTTTACTTCAACCGGAACGCCGTCCGGCCGATGCGAGCGGATGTAAAGCGTATCGCCCTCAACGATCTTCTGATTTAGCTGGAACAGTGCACCGAGGGTTGATATATCGTCGGTCTCAGTCGGTTCGCTCCAGGCGGCACCATCGTCCGCGCGCCCGGATACGACGATCGGAAGCCGCAGGGCCATCCGAAGTGCAAAGCGTTTTTCCTCAAACTGAGGCTGCATACTTGTCGGCATCTGGCGCGTTTTTACGAAATAGGTGTCAGTTCGAGCAAACCCAGTTTAACATCACTTCGCGAAAAAACCTCTATGTAAGACTCGCTGCGGGGATATTTCATGTGCGTTTCGGGATTCGAAAGTGCGGCCTCCCGTATCGGTATTCGACTAAGTTGCAACGCGATAGTTATACTACAGACATAGCGATTATTTCAAATTTTTCAAGCTTTTGGAGAGCATCGGAACGCACATGGCAACGACAAATATCGAGCAAAAGGTTGTGATCCTTGGATCCGGGCCGGCAGGCCTTACGGCAGCGATCTATGCCGCACGGGCGCAGCTTAACCCGTTGGTGATCGACGGCCCGCAACCGGGCGGACAGCTCACGATCACCACCGATGTCGAAAATTACCCCGGATTCGCCGACGGCATCATGGGACCGGCGCTGATGGAGCAATTTCGCGAGCAAGCGACTCGATTCGGCACGGAGATCCTCAATGTGTGGATCGACAAGGTCGATCTGTCGCAGCGGCCGTTCACGCTATTTGGAAAAGAAAGCGAGGACGCCGATGAGATCACGACCGTGATCAAAGCGGATACTCTGATCATCGCGACGGGAGCATCGGCCAAGTGGCTTGGGATTCCCGGTGAGGCGCCGGTACCCGAAGGCCTCGGCGGGAATGGTGTTTCGGCGTGTGCGACGTGCGATGGGTTCTTTTTCAAAGGCAAACCGATCGTCGTCGTCGGCGGCGGGGATACAGCGATGGAAGAGGCGCTTTTTTTGACACGATTTGCGTCGAAGGTCACGCTGGCACATCGCCGCAAAGAATTTCGCGCGTCAAAGATCATGCAGGAGCGTGTCCTTGCCCACGACAAGATCGAAGTTCTGTGGAACACCGAAGTAAAGGAAATTCTCGGATCGAAAGAAACCGGGGTCGAGAGCGTAACGCTCTTTAATAATAAGACAAACGAAACTTCGAACTTTCCGGCAGAGGGAGTTTTTGTGGCGATCGGGCACCAGCCGAACACGGCATTGTTCAAAGGCGTTCTCGACATGGACGAGGTCGGCTATCTGAAGACCGAAGGCCGCACAATGAAAACAAACATTCCCGGCGTATTCGCCAGCGGCGATGCACAGGACTCGTACTATCGTCAGGCGGTGACCGCCGCGGGAACCGGCTGCATGGCTGCGATCGATGCCGAAAGATTTCTGGTCGAGCACGTCGTCGAGGTAGAAAAGAACACGGCAACGAACTGGTAAGCTTACTGGTAAAATATGAATGAGTGGTCGGCATACCAGAGTAGTCCCTCTCATACTTCACAGTTCACAGTTCACAGTTCACAGTTCACAGTTAGAAAACATGCCAATTTACGAGTACAAATGTAAAGACTGCGGGGAGCATTTTGAAAAACGGCAAACCCTTAGCGACGAACCGCTGAAATCCTGTGAAAAATGCGGCGGCGGCCTTGAAAAACAGTGGTCTCTGTCCGGGTTTCAGTTTAAAGGAGCCGGCTGGTATGTCACGGACTACGCCGGGAAAAAGTCGGGAGCTCCAGATACTTCAACCAAAAGTGAAAAAGGTTCGGGCAACGAATCAACGGAAAAGTCCACTGATGCATCAAAGCCGAAGAGCGACTCCACAACGGCCGTCAAGACAGATGGCGGATCGAAGAAAGAATAGATGAAGCGTTTTGCCCAAATTGGCTTGTTTCTCGGTTTGGCCGCAACGACCGCCGCCGGCGTTCTTGCACAATCGCGTCACACGGCCAGGGGCGGTGATCTGGAAGGAACGCTTTTGAGCGTCACCGCATCGCGAACCGACGGCAATCCGGATGCGATAAAGATCGAGAACCTTTCTCTTTACGAAAACGGCTTCGAGCAGAGGATACGAAATTTCAGCTTCGATCCTTCTCCAGCTCGGATCGTCCTTCTGGTCGACAATTCACAGACACTCCCGGCCGATGTCGAAAGGCTAAAGAAAGCGACGATGGAATTCGCCTACGAGATCTTTGACGGCGATCAGCTCTTTGTTCTTGCTTACGACGAAAAGGCCGAGATCATCCAGGAGTGGACGGACGATGCAAAAAAGATGGAGTCGGCGCTCGCAACATTTCGCAAGAAAGGCAGACCGTTCTTATTCGACGCCCTTGGTTCGGCGGTAGATGAAGTATTGCTCCCGCTAATGCCGGGTACGCGAAAGACGGCGATCGTCATCATCGGCGACGGCGTTGATCGCGGCAGCAAGACAGCGTTTCAGAAGATTCTTGGCCGGATGCAAAACGAGAATATAACGATCTACGCTCTGCAATTGCCCGACCGCACTGGCGGGGCTTTTCGGCGTGATCGGCCAAAAGCAGCGGCGGTTCTGACCCAGCTTACCGAAGGTACGGGTGGAACGATTTACCCGATCGAAGAGGCTCAGGACGCGGCGAAAGCGATCTGCGAGGAGCTTCGGCACAATCGGTATCTACTCTCCTACATATCGGTCAATACATCGAGTTACGACATCCGCCGCGTCTTTCTCACCGCCGGCGAAGGCATAAGCGTCCGCACGAAGACCGCCCAGCCGCCGAACGTTAAGTGAATTTATAGTTGAAAGTTGATAATTGATAGTTGCCCGCGTGGTGCGATTTTCAATTGTCCATTCTCAACTATCCATTGCCAGTTATACCGCAACGGGAGCGGCGATCTTTCCGTGAGACTGGTAGTTTTCCAATTTCAGATTCTCAAATTTGAAATTCAAGAGCCCATCAATTCCCTTCAAACCTGACGCATTTGCAAACTCGAGTGTCGGCAGCGCAAGCGGCTCACGAGCAAGCAGTTCGTTTACCTGATCGACATGATTCGAGTAAATGTGCAGATCGCCGAAGGTGTGTATAAAATCCCCAACCTCTAAACCGCAGACGTGGGCGACAAGATGCGTCAGCAAGGCATAGCTCGAGATATTGAACGGCACTCCGAGAAATGCGTCCGCCGAGCGTTGATATAGCTGGCAGTGCAGCGTCTTGCCGTTCTCGACCTTGAACTGGAACAGCGTGTGGCACGGCGGCAGAGCGACTTCGTCACATGTTTCGGGATTCCAGCCTGTGACGATCAGACGGCGTGAATTCGGGTTTGTCTCGATTTCGCGAATTAACCTCTCGATCTGATCAACGCCGTTCATCTTCGGATATTCGCCGCCGAACGATCGCCAAAGATAGCCATAAACCGGGCCCAGATCGCCCGCTTCGCGTCCGAATTTCGCGGTCTGCTCCGGGGTCGCCCACTCAGCCCAGATATCGACGCCGCGAGCCTGCAGATCAGCGTCGCTAGTCGATCCACTGAGAAACCAGAACAGCTCTTCGGCGATCCATCGAAAGGGAACGCGTTTGGTCGTGACGATCGGGAAACCTTCGTTAAGGTTGAAACGGGTTTGATAGCCGAACGCCGAGATAGTCCCGACACCGGTTCGATCTTCATGCCGGGTGCCTGTATCGAGAATGTGTCTAAGAAGGTCGTGATATTGCCGCATCTGGGTAAGTAAATAGTAAATCGTGAATAGTGAATAGTAAAAACCGCGGTACCCTTTGCGGCCTTGGCGAGCTCCGCGTTAGAAAACCTGTCTCACGCAATGCTCGCAAGGGCCGCAAAGGAAGTTTAGCAAGCAAGTCGTGATTTACTATTCCCTATTCACCATTTACTATTTACTACTTATGTTGGAGGTCAGTTTTAACAGTCCACAGTGCGGATGGATGTCGATCGGATTCGACGACGGAGTTTCCGAGTTTCATACGACGACGGCGCACGCCCCGCACGAACTGGCGCTGCCTGAGCTGATGAAGATCCTCACGTCGCTTATGGACGCTCGGTCGTCGTCAACCGAGTATGTCCTGAAATGGAATCGCGACCCGGAAGAGTTCGATTTCCGGTTCGCACGTGATGGCGAGAATTTGCTGCTTGAGATCTATCAATATCCGACCGACGAACGCGAAGCGGCTGAGCGCGAGCTCGTGTTCTCGCACAATGGACGCGTCGCGGATATCGTCAGATCATTCGGCGAAACGTTCGAGCAATTGTACGAGGACCGCGACACTGATGAGTTTGAGTTCAATTGGCGCCAGCCGTTTCCGTTCGACGAGTACGAGGACTTTAAAGCACGGGTTGGGTCGTAACGGGCTTTTAACGGCTCCGCTCGTGAGATGTCAGCAGCAACTGAGCGGATAATCTCTAAGCTCCGCTAGGAGCGAGATGTTGGTAGAAACGGTCGCTGATGGAATCCTTGAGCTCCGTAGGAGCGGCACAGAGATGTCGCTCTGACGGAGCTCGAACCGGTTAGATACGCGATTCTACCAACATTTCGCTCCTACGGAGCGGTTAGATATCATCGAACTTGAACGAATACGCGTCTTGTCTAGTGTCGTAAATGAAAGAAAGACTTTTAGATTTACTTGCCTGCCCCACTTGCGGCGGTGACATTTTGCTCGCGTATGCAAGCAAGTACCATGAAAAGGAAATCCTCGAGGGTGTTCTTACGTGCCAGAAGTGCTCACGTGAATACAAGGTCATACGCGGCGTTCCGCGGTTCGCCGATCTTGGAAAGATAGAAGAGGACAAAGCCGAGACAGCCGAAAACTTTGGCTGGCAATGGACCCACTTCACGCAGGACGATACGAAATACAACCAGCAGTTTCTCGGCTGGCTACAACCAGTAAAGCCGGACTTTTTTGCGGGCAAAGTGGTTCTTGAAGGCGGCTGCGGCAAAGGGCGTCATACCAAGCTCGCAGCCGAATGGGGTGCGAAAGAGGTTATCGGCATCGATCTGGGCGATGGCGTCGAATCGGCCTTCGCCTTGACACGACACCTTCCGAACTCCCATATCGTGCAATGCGATATTTTCAAATTGCCGTTCAAGAAAGTGTTCGATTACGCCTTTAGCGTCGGAGTCCTGCATCATACCCCCGATCCGAAGAAGGCGTTTCTGTCGCTCGCTTCTAAGGTAAAGAAAGGCGGTCATATTTCGGCATGGGTTTACGGTGCGGAGAACAATGAGTGGATAACTAAATACGTTGATCCGGTACGGACGGGCTTCACTTCGAAGATCAGTCAGCCGATGTTGTTTCAGCTCTCAAAACTGCCAACTCTGAGCTTGTTCTTGACTACAAAGCTCGTCTATCGTCCGGCCAACATCGCAGCGAAACCGATCGCAAACAGACTTTTCTACAACGACTATCTGAATCACATCGGCACATTCGGCTGGCGAGAGCAGCACAACATTGTCTTCGATCATCTCGTCGCGCCGACCGCGTTCTATATCTCGAAGGAAGATTTCGAATCGTGGTGGCGCGATATCAAAGCCGATGATGTCGAGATCATCTGGCACAATCGGAACAGCTGGTGCGGGTTTGGAAGAGTGTGAATAGTAGATCGTGAATCGTAAATAGTGCGCCTCTAAGAATGGAGAGGTCTCTAGACACCACGATCTATTGACGATTCCTACTCACTAGAACATGAAGTTTGAACAAGGGATCGCTGAGAAATATCGACAGTCGATCGAGCAAGCATTCGAAGTAATGCTTGAGAAAGGCAACGACTCCCATCGAGAGGTCGCGAAGTTGATTCTCGATTCGAATATGCTCATACGAGTAGAGCCTGTCAGCAAGGTCAACGCCTCGGGCGTCACAGGATTGATCGACTCCGGCGACACGAATGATCGAATAGAGGATGAGCGGATCAGCCTACGCGAGGCCTTCGACGAGATCTATATCGCGATCGCCGAAGAGACGATCGACACCGGTGGGCAGCGCGGATGCGAAGGGACATTCGTCCACGAAGGCCGGCACGCATACGACTTCGCGCGGACGATCGCGAGTTTTTCGGATGCCGACGTCAATCCGCTGAGCCTGTTCGATCCGACGCTTTACGAACTCGAATGGGAGGCGCATAGAACTGCTGGTGAATATATGTTGCGCGTCGCGCGCGATGAATACATAGAAGAGGGATTGCAGCTTTTGATCCTCGGTCGACACGCCGACGGCCGGTGCTTTCTTAACGAAGACGGGATCGGATGCCGCTTGCGCGATAATTACGGCCTGTCTCTGGACGCGAATCCCGGCCCTCGTGCAAGCGAATTGCTGAGCCTTCGACAAAGGTAACGATCTCGCATCTAGAATCTATCAGTTATCATCTATTCGAAAAAAGCATCATCCGAATAGATGATAGATGAGAGATTATAGATCGGACTTTTATGAACGACGCCCTTCCGCAAGAAATGCAGCAGCACACGTACGCGATCATGGATCGTGTCGAGGATTCGCATTGGTGGTTCGTCGGCCGCCGCGCGATCCTGGAAAGTTTTCTGCGGGCGATTGTCCAGAAAATCCGCAATCCGCAATCCGCGATCCGCATTTTGGATGTTGGCTGCGGAACTGGTGCAAATCTGGAGATGCTTTCTCAGTTCGGCGATGCCGAAGGCGTTGACGTTTCAGATGACGCGCTCGAGTTTTGTCGGCGTAAGGGATTGAAGGTTCAGAAGGGGTTGGCCGAGACACTTCCCTACGCAGATGAAAGTTTTGACGTCACCACCGCCCTCGATGTCGTTGAGCATCTTGATGACGACGTCGCAGGGCTAAAGGAAATGTTCCGCGTGACGAAACGCGGCGGCTATTCACTGATCTTCGTTCCGGCGTTCATGTGGCTGTGGGGTGTGCAGGATGATGTTTCGAATCATCGAATCCGATACACGAAAAAGCAGATCATCGAGCGCCTGGAAAAGGCCGGTTACGAAATAGAACGTGCGACCTATGCCAATTTCACATTCTTTGCTCCCATCCTTGGCGGACGCACGCTGATGAAATTGACGGGTATCAAACCCGAATCCGAGAACAACGTGAACGTGTCAGCCTTGAATGGTATTTTCGGAAAGCTCTTCTCGGCCGAGCGATACTGGCTAAAGAATTTCAATTTTCCGTTCGGTGTGTCGATCGTGATCGTCGCGCGAAAGCCGGCCTGACTGTTGTCAGAACCGCCTGCGGGCGGAAGGTCGACCTGATTGTTGTCAGAACCGCCTGCGGTAGCGGGCGGTTGAAGTTTAAACCATTAGCGCGAGCGGCAACGTTAAACCGCCCGCTACCGCAGGCAGTACTGACCACCAACTGTATTTTTCCCCCTGAAAGCCGTAGATTATAAAGCTTGGCAATGGACTCTAATCAAGCTAAACAACCTAACCCTGAGCTTTCGCTGTTTCTCCCAGTACTGGACGAGGAAGAAAATCTTCGGCCGATGCACGCAAAGATCCGCGGCGCTCTCGACGCTCTTGGAAAGTCGGCGGAAGTTATCTATGTCGATGACGGTTCGACCGATCGTTCGCTTGATGTTTTGAAAGAGATCGCTGCCGGCGATGATCGCGTTCGTGTGATCTCGCTCCGGCGAAATTACGGACAGACGGCGGCGATGTCGGCCGGCATCGATGCGGCGACCGGCGACATCCTCATTCCAATGGACGCCGATCTGCAAAACGATCCGGCCGATATCGCGCGGCTGCTTGAAAAGCTCGACGAAGGTTATGACGTGGTTTCCGGATGGCGAAAGAACCGGCAGGACAAACTTGTCTCGCGAAAGATCCCGTCGCAGATCGCGAACCGTGTGATCTCATGGATCGGCGGCGTTAAGCTGCACGACTATGGATGCTCGCTCAAGGCATATCGCCGCGACGTGATCCAGGACGTGAAATTGTACGGCGAGATGCATCGATTCATCCCGATCTACGCCGCTTGGGCCGGTGCACGCGTGACCGAGATCCCCGTCGATCATCACGCCCGGACGATGGGCAAATCGAAGTACGGCATCTCGCGGACGATCAAGGTTATCTTCGATCTGATGACGATCAAGTTCATGGCCGAGTATCACACGAAACCGATCTATGTTTTCGGCACGTTCGGGATCATCGCGTTCGTGCTGGCGGCCATCGCCGGGGTTTGGGCCATCGTCCTGAAGATCTACGGAACGTCGTTCATCCTGACGCCGCTGCCGGTGATCACTGTCGTCATGCTCGCGATCTCTGTTCAGTTCTTCTTGATGGGATTATTGGCGGAGCTTCTCGTACGCACCTATCACGAGTCACAGGACAAGGCGACCTATGCGGTCAGGGAGAGGATCGGGTTTTAGTTGCGATTTGAACTGTGAGCTGTGAACTGTGAACTGTGGGCTAGTGACTGAGGACTGCTGGGAACTGGGAACTGGGAACTGGGAACTGGGAACTGGGAACTGAGAACTGGGAACTGGAAAAAATCGTCAGCTGTAGCGTGCGGAGCATGCGACCACAACTTTAGCTACACACGTAGCGAAGCGGAGTGTGAAAGCATAAATGGTGAGTGGTGAATGATGAAAGCGACGTAGAGTCCGTTTTCATTCACGATTCACCACTCACCATTCACCACTATTTTCATGTGCGGAATAGCCGGATGGCTCAAACTCAATAGCAGCGACGCGTCACCTAATAGCGAACCGGTGCTGCACTCAATGTGCGAGACGATCGTTCATCGCGGACCGGATTCGGAAGGATTGTGGATCGATGACCAAGCGGCGCTTGGGATGCGTCGGCTCTCGATCATCGATCTTAAGACCGGCGACCAGCCGGTTTTTAATTGCGATCGCTCGGTCATCGTGATGATGAACGGCGAGCTCTACAACTATCGCGAGGTCCGCACCGATCTCGAAACGCGCGGACATACTTTCACGACGAATTCTGATACAGAAATCCTCCCGCATCTCTACGAAGAATACGGCGAGGCGCTCGTCGATCATATCAACGGGATGTTCGCGTTCTCGCTCTGGGACACGCAGCGTAAAAAGCTACTCATCGCCCGGGACCGCTTCGGCGAGAAGCCGCTTTATTATGGCGTCTTCGACGGCAAGCTGATCTGGGCTTCTGAGTCGAAGGCGTTGCTTGCGCATCCGTCCGTTGAGCCCGAACTCGATCTCAACGCGCTGCGGCATTTCGTCTCGTTTGATTACGTCCCGGCGCCGATGTCGATCTACAAAGGCATCAGCAAACTTCCTGCGGCGCACATGATAGTTGTAGAAAACGGTGAGATCAGGACGCGGCGATACTGGGATTTGAATTGGTCAGCAGACTCCCCTCCTTACGAAGGAGGGGTGGCCGAGGCTTTGGGAGGCCGGGGTGGTTCTCTCTCACCGAACGGAAGTGTTCTCGCAAAGCCGCAAAGCCGCAAAGAAGAAGCGACGCTCGGTGAAAAGGCCGATGAGCTCCGCGATCTTCTGTCCGACGCAGTTCGAATGCGCCTTGTCTCGGATGTGCCGCTCGGCATTCTTCTCTCCGGGGGGATCGATTCCTCGACGGTCGCTGCGTTCGCGACACAGCACGCGACCGAACGTGTCAAAACATTCTCGATCGGTTTCGAAGAAGATTCGTTCGACGAATCAAAGTACGCACGCCAGGTAGCGAAACATCTCGATACCGAGCATTACGAGGACAAGCTGAGTGCGACGACCGCCGGCGATCTGATCAGCGAGATCGGCACGTGGCTCGACGAGCCGATGTCGGACGGTTCGTTGATACCGACATTCCTGCTTGCACAATTTGTTCGCAAACACGTCACCGTCGCACTCGGCGGAGACGGCGGCGACGAGCTTTTCGCCGGCTATCCGATGTATTACGCCCACGGTGTGGCTGCGAAATACAACGCGATACCGGCGTTTATCCGATCGGGGTTGATCGAACCCGTCGTCAATGCTCTGCCCGTTTCGACGAATAACCTTTCATTCGACTACAAGGCAAAACGATTCATTCGCGCGGCGAAGTTTGATGATGTAGAGCGGCATCATTCCTGGTTCGGGTCATTCGCCGGCGATCAACACGAAAAACTTTTCACACGCGATGTTCTCGCAGCGACCGACGCAGACATTTATCGCGGCGTTAGAGAGCTCGTCAACGCTTCCGATGCAAAGAACGTCATCGAGCGGATGCAGTACGCCGATATCAACTACTATCTCGCCGAAGATATTCTGACCAAGGTCGATCGTGCGGCAATGGCCGTTTCGCTGGAAACACGTGCGCCGTTCCTCGATCCGCGAGTCGGGCGGTTTGCAGCGTCGATTCCGGTCGAATACAAACTTAAAGGAAAGACCGGCAAGGTGATCCTAAAGGAGGCGGTGAAGGACCTCCTGCCTCGCAATATCCTTCATCGGCCGAAGAAAGGATTCGGGATTCCGATCGCGGAATGGTTGAAGGGGCGTTTGAATTCGCTAATGCACGATATGCTATCGCCCGAGCGCCTGAAGACACAGGGATTGTTCGAGGCTGAATATATCCAAAGGCTGATCCGTGAACACGAAACCGGGACGGCGTCACACCACAAAGAGCTCTGGACGTTGCTGGTATTTGAGTTGTGGCTGGACAACTACCTCAACGTGTAGCAACGGTATTTTTGAACGCGGATCGGGCGGATCAGGCGGATTTGTGCGGATCAAGCAAACCCGCTAAAAAGATTCTTCAGATCCGTTCTAATCCGCCTGATCCGCTCGATCCGCGTTCAAAGTTTCGCTGGGATTCCTGGCTTCCGTTTTCAAACGACATCTATTCAGCTATCATTCTCAATATATGAAAAATCTGTATCCGGAGATCGAACCGTTCGATTCGGGGATGTTGAAGGTCTCCGATATTCACGAGATCTACTACGAACGCGTCGGCAATCCCGATGGCATTCCGGTCGTCTTTCTGCACGGCGGGCCGGGCGGCGGATTGATCCCGCTGTATCGGCAGTTCTTCGATCCGGAGGCTTATCATGTTGTGCTCTTCGATCAGCGCGGCTCGGGAAAATCGAAGCCGCATGCCGAGTTGAAAGAGAACACGACATGGGACCTGATCGATGATATCGAGACGCTTCGTGAAAAGTTCGGTATCGAGAAGTGGCATGTTTTCGGCGGGTCGTGGGGCAGCACGCTGAGCCTCGCATACGGCGTGACGCACCCCGATCGTTGTCTCGGCCTGATCCTTCGCGGGATCTTCCTGACCAGAAAGAAAGAACTGCAGTGGTTTTATCAATACGGAGCGTCGGAGATCTTTCCGGACTATTGGGAGCGCTATCGCGACGAGATCCCGGAGGACGAACGTCACGATTTCATCGCCGCCTATCACAAGCGGCTGACGAGCGACGACGAGCCGACGCGTCTATCCGCGGCCCGTGCATGGAGTGTATGGGAAGGGTCTACGTCGAAACTTCATCCGGACAAGGACCTGATGGACCATTGGGAAGGTGAGAATGAAGCGCTAAGTTTGGCGCGGATCGAATGTCATTATTTTGTAAACAATTCGTTCTTTCCGAGTGAGAATTACCTCATCGAAAATGTCGATAAGATCCGCAATATCCCGACCGTGATCGTTCAGGGAAGGTATGATGTCGTCTGCCCGATCACATCCGCCTGGGAGCTGCACCGCGCGTTTCCCGAAGCGGAACTCATCGTTGTTCCCGACGCCGGCCATTCGGTTTCGGAGAAAGGAATAACGTCGGCGCTGGTCGATGCGATGGAAAGGTTCAAATCGAAGTCGGTTTCTGCGTGATTCTATGGGAATTTAGCGGTATTATGTAGCCGTCGCTATAGACGCCAGCGTCTAAGAAGCCGAAGGTAAAAATTATGGGTAGTTTTGGAACAACAGAAATTATTTTAGTCGTGGCAGTCTTGTTTCTTCTCTTTGGAGCGTCACGGCTTCCTCAGCTTGCCAAATCGCTTGGCCAGACGCGAAAGGCTTTTAAGGACGGTATGCGCGAGGCCGAGGAAGAAGAACGCGCCGAGAAGGCTCAGGTTTCTGCCAACACCCCGGAGCCCCAGATAACCGCGGTGAACGACGACGCATTAAACGAAGAAATGCGGCGCCGCGCCGAGGCGAATCAGTCGTAATAAAGTGAAAAGGTGAAAAAGTGAAAGGGTGAAAAAGGTAGGAGTAAGACCTATCTTTCCCCGCTTTTCACCTTTTCACTTTTTCACCTTTTCACCCTTTCACTTTTTCACCTTTTCACCCTTTCACGTTTTCACTTTTTAACCTTTTCACTTTTTAACCTTTTCACTTTTTAACCTTTTCACGTTTTCACGTTTCACTTTTCTCCGATCAGCAAAGTTACCTTTACGGTAAAACGGAATGTGAGTGTTCCGTCCTCGGCATCTATCAGCTGGGCCAGTTTTTCATTAACTCGCTCTTTTTCTTTTTTGTTGAGCGATTCTAGCCAGTCGGGCAAGAGAAAATCCGAGACCAGAGGCGAGCCGATGAATTCCGCGCCGTTTTCGAATTCAAAGATCTCTGTTGAGGTGTGAGTTTTGATATTCTTCAGCCCCGCCGATTCCGCAATTTCCTCAGTGCGCGAGACCGACGGTAACGCGACCACCATCTCTTCGGCAGCGGCTCCGTGTTGGCCGAGGTCCTCATTGAACAAAACTTCCCACAGCAGCGAAAAGATCTCGCCAAAGCTCCCGGCTGCCGGAAATATCACGGCGACCTTACCACCCGGTCTCGCAACACGTACGGCCTCACCGATCAATCCAGCAACATCAGCCGGGGGCGAAAAGCTCGCATCGGTCAAGACGGTATCGAACGAATCGTCCTCGAAGCGAAGGTCGGAAAAATCGACATCGGACTTGACCGCAATACCCTTATCGCGGGCGATATTTAGAATATGTTTGTTTTCACACGTCGCGAAAACGGCAGTCTTTTTGTCCATCCGTTCGCGCAATGCAAAAACGTGGCTGCCGGTGCCGGCGTTCACATATAGAAAATTCTCCTGCTTCGAAAAGGTCAGATGCTTGTCGACGAGATCGGTGAACCGACGCGTCCATGCGTCATTTATGTAAAGGTCCCGCAGGAATGCGAGCTCTTTCTCCGTTTTTGCCATGTCTATATTTAATCGTAAACCGCGGTGAATGGCGAACAACGGCTTCGAGAGGGTCAGCGGGGTTTTCGACTGTAATTATGTAATTATGTGATTGATAATTAGGTAATGCATTTTCAGAAACGGGGCCTATGACAAAACACGTTCGGGAGTTATTCGATCTGACCGGAAAATCGGCCATCATTACGGGCGGATCACGCGGAATCGGAAAGGAAATGGCCGAGGGCCTGGCCGAAGCGGGTGCCAACCTTATGCTGTGTGCCCGGCGTCCGGAATGGCTTGATGGAACCGTTAACGAGTTTCGCGCGAAAGACTTTAATGTGGTTGGAATGATTTGCGATGTTTCCAAGCCAGACGAGGTCGAAGCTGTCGTCAGTGCGACGAAACAAAAATTCGGCAGCGTAGATATTTTGATAAATAACGCGGGTATTTCGTGGGGAGCGATGCCCGAGGACATGCCGCTTGAAAGATGGCAGCAGGTCCTGGATGTGAATCTGACGGGCTGTTTCCTCTTCGCTCAGGCGGCGGGGCGTGAAATGCTAAAGCAAAAGAGTGGCTCGATCATCAACATCGCTTCCATTGCGGGACTGACCTCGTCGGCGAACGGGCCATTTTACTCCGGATATGTTGCGACCAAAGCCGGATTGATCGGTTTGACGCGTGAGCTTGCCGCGAGCTGGGGCCGTAAAGGAATCCGCGTAAACGCCATCGCACCCGGATTTTTCCATTCGCGAATGGCCGATGCCGTTATAGACTTATACGAACGGACGATTCAGGAGAACAACGTCATCCCGCGAATTGGCGAAGAGGGTGAGTTAAAGGGAACGGTCGTTTTCCTCGCGTCTGATGCGTCGAGCTATATTACTGGACAGACGATCGCCGTCGATGGCGGAATGACTGTTTGATTTTGGATTTTAGATTTTGGATTTTGGATTGAATCCGAGGATGAGTATCGGGATTTGGGATTTGGGATTTGGGATTAGCGAACTCAACTCTTACTTTTTAGTTTTTACTTTTTACTTTTTACTTTTTAGTTTTTAGTTTTTCGATGGAACTTACTCCGCAACTTTCAACTTTTTCCGTGTTGGTGATCGGCTTTGTGCTCGGGCTGCAACACGCCGTCGAGGCTGATCATCTGGCCGCCGTTTCGACGATCGTCAGCGAGAAAAAGAATCTCTGGATGGCGTCGCTCGTCGGAGGGATGTGGGGCATCGGTCATACGATCTCACTCTTCGCCGTCGGTGCCCTCGTGATCTTTCTCAAACTTCAGATCTCCGATTCGGTCGAGACAAGGCTCGAGGCCATCGTCGGCGGAATGCTTGTGCTGCTCGGCATCAATGCGTTACGAAAACTGCTTACTGCGGAAACGATCCACGTCCACACCCACGAACACGGCGCTCGCGAGCACGTCCATATTCACACACACAAATCCGAACAGGCCGAAGCCTCGCATCACCGCTTCAGTGCGCGTTCGATCGCGATCGGCATGGTGCATGGCCTCGCCGGAAGCGCCGCTTTGATGCTCTTGGTCGTACCCACGATTCCCTCGCCGGTTCTGGCGTTGGTTTACATCTTGATCTTTGGGATCGGATCGATCGGCGGAATGATGGCGATGAGTTTTCTTGTCGGCCTGCCGCTGCATTTTACAGCGAAGCGATTTGCGTTCCTGAACAAAGGAATCCGTCTCGCCGCCGGTGTGTTTAGCCTCGGTTTGGGGACATGGATAGTTTACGAAAAGCTGCTCGTTTAGCTGAAAATGAATTGCCCGCGAATTATGCGAAAGGACGCGAAAAAAGAATCTGGGTTTCTTTCGCGTCTTTCGCGTATTACGCGGGCAAACCTACTTTACGAAAACAAATTCACCAAACTTTTCCGGAACATGAAACTGCGGGTCCTTGGTCATTGTCGGTGACCACGCAAGATATCCGCGACTCTCACCCGAGCCGACCTGTCTGAATAAGTTACCAAGCCATACATCGCCGTGTTTAGGCATCCCTCCGAACGCCGACCACGGAATTTTCATCGCCATCGTCACCTCGCCGGTCTCGATCTTTGCGAACGTTTCCATTCCGGATGTGTATTCCCAATCTCTCGGTTCATCCTTCATCCAATCGACGACGAGATCGAGCCATTCGCCCGTCGGTGCGATCTCGAATTCATAATATCGCCGCCGATTGCGCCCGTCGGGTGCAATGAACAATTCACACACGTCGCGTTCCCACAGCCGCATCGTTTTCTTCCCCAGCTCGGGTTTGTCGTTTACGACCAACGGCTCGGCCTGCGCCGCCTCAAACCGTACATACAGCGCCGACACGGACCACAACATCCGCACAGCGAATCGCCGCCCTTTTGCCGCTTCATTTCCGTTCCAGTCGGTGGCGATCTTCACTTCATCGGCGCGTTTCCAGGCCAAATTGTTCAGATTTCCGATCGGAATGTCGGAAGCGGTGTGGTGGATTTTCATTCCAGATTTTTTCATTAGTTGTGAATCGGCAATCGCCGGCAACCACATAAGAAGAACCGTCAATGCAAGGAGTCGGATCACCCCTTTCGATGGATTAATGTCGTCAGCCATCGCCGAAAAGTCCGCAGTTCCGTCAGTACCGCCCTCTGCAAGCCGCCGGCCAATACGCGAAAGGGTCTGTTCTCAGTGAAAGCTCGAGCGATCGCATACATCGTGCGGCCGGAGAACTCCTTTTCATTGGAGATCGCAAAAACCGGTTCCCAATAGTTCGGTATCAGCTTCGACTTGAACTGGTCGAGACCGTCAAAATTATAAAATCGCTCGCCGTGTTTTCGCATCCACGCAAGCAGGAATCTCAGCCAGATCGGGTTATCGAAAGGTTCGATCTTTGCTCTTTTCGACAGCGGCGAAAGTCCGAGGGTGATGTAGGCGCAATTCTCCGCGGCAATCGTTCGGATCGCCGCGTCCATCATCAGCTCGACCGTGCCGTTTGGGGCTCCGGGAATGTGCGGAAACTGCTCGGTAAGCCAACCCGAGCGTTCGGGTATGGGTGACAAAACAAGAAAGGCCACGACGTTCGCGTCCACTTCCGCGACAAAGATCCGCCGGTTCTCGAGACGCTTCAGTGTCTCCGGTTCAATGACGAAGTGCAGAGGCGGAAGCCCTTTCGATTCGAGCCAGGCTCGCAAACACTCGCGCAACTCCGGATTGTCGTGAGCTTTTTCGATCGGCCACTCGGTAACGCCTACGCCCTTGTTCCTTGCTCGATTTAGCTGTGCACGGATCGATGAGTGACGGGCTACTATGGTGTCCCATTCGGCCGGATGCCACACGGGCTGTGCGCCGAGCAAAACGTTCGAATGATCCGCGGCATTTCGAAAAAGCGAATCAAGCCTGCCTTCGGCCCCGAAATAAACGACACCAAGCCCTTTTGCGGTCGAATCGCTTTCGAAAGCAGCGGTGACGGTGCCGAGCGTTTGCTCAGTACAAACCGGAGCGCCCGCAACCACGCGAACGCCGCCCGTCGAGACATATCCCACTACCGATTCACCGTCGGCCCCAAACCAGTATTCGATACCGGGATTCACGATCTGAAAACACGTCGTGTTCCAACCGCACTTCATCACCAGATCGCGTGCCCGTCGGTAGTTGTTGCTTTCGATGTTGTCAGCCATTTGTCGATGCTGAGCTGAGACCGCTGTCAACTAGGCGCGGCCTTCCGGCCGACGGACACTTTCCCCGACCTCATGTCTCTTGCTCAGCACATCAACCGCCAAGGGGATCGTACTGATCGCACCGACTAGAAATAGAGTCCACCCTACTGCCCTCCGCTGCCTGCTGTCGAGCAAGTCCGAGAGCAAAAGAGCAATTCCAGCCCCGATAAGACCGCGCGTACCACCAATCAGCGCAATCTCAGGCATCGTCAAATCCGCTTTTTTCATATGACCTCCACACAACAGCATACGACGTTTTCAAACGCGCGTCGCTCTTACGGACGACGCGCCCGCGCCGCATTCCCTGTCGGAGGATCACTGACCATTCACGATTGTAGTTGGGATACTTCCGCGACTTACGACCCGGTATTGAGCACTGTCTTAAATGCCATCTTGGCGAGTTTCCACGTGCGGTTCCAATCGATCTTGCCGTCTTCGTCGCGGCCCATCAGCTTTGCGACGAACATGCGGCGGAAATCTTTTCCTTCGCGGCGGAGCATGAATTCTTTTGCATAAGGCTTCGCCGTTTCGAAGAAATTGAACTCGGGATCGGTGATGATGCCGATGCCCTCGAGCGTCATCAGAGCACGCATGATGTACGTGAAGTTCGACGGCAGACGAAACGGATAGTCGTACATCACATCCGCGAGGTCGTAAGTCAGCTCTTTGAAATTTACGTCCTTGAGTTTCAGATTGAGATGAAACTCGAACATCTTTTCGACGACCGGTTTCACGATGCTCGGGTTCGTCCCTGGCTTTAGGAAGTCGAGATCGATCAGGTCCTGTGCGATGCCGGCCGGATCTTTTCCGACGACATGGAAAAACGCGTCGATCATTTTCGCCTGCAGTTCGGGCGTGATACGGCCGACCATACCGAAGTCGAAAAACGCGAGACGGCCGTCGGGCATTACTAACAGATTGCCCGGATGCGGATCGGCGTGAAAAAATCCGTCTTCGAGTAACTGTTTGAGATACGTCTTAATGAGCAGCCGGTTCACCTTCGCCGGCGAGATGCCAAGCCGCTCCTGCTCTTCGAGATCGGTCACCTTGGTTCCGTGAATGAAGTCCATCGTCAGGACTTTGCGGGTCGTCGCCTGCCAATGAATTTTCGGAACGTGTATGTTCGACCAGCTTTCAAAACTCTCGCGGAACCGCTCAGCGTTATGGCCCTCTGCCGCGTAATCCATTTCTTCATGGATCGTCTGGTTAAATTCACGAAGCATCCCCGACCAGTCGGCGTTTTCGTTTAGCTGCGGAAACCGCTCGGCGAAATTCGCGACCTTGTTAAGGATCTCGAGATCGCCTTTGATCGTCGCTTCAAGGTTCGGCCGCTGAACTTTGACGGCAACTTCTTCGCCTGTATGCAGTCGCGCACGATAAACCTGCCCGAGCGACGCCGCCGCGACCGGCTCCAGCTCAAACTCGGTATACACTTCATTGATCTTTCTACCGAGTTCTTTCTCGATCCGTGCAAACGCGATCTCATTGGGAAATGGGGGAACCTGGTCCTGCAATTCGCCGAGCGCTTTTACAAACGGCAGCGGCAGAAGGTCGGCCCGCGTTCCCATCGACTGCCCGATCTTGATAAATGTCGGCCCAAGCTCGATCAGCTTGTCCTTCAGCCAAACGGCTTGCCGTTCCTGATTCGCTTCCTTATTTGTCTCGCCGCCGATGACGATGAGCCGGAGCAGCGACAGAAAGCCGTGCATAAACCACAGACGGACGCCATACAGCTTCTCGCCGTAATAGGCGAGACGCGTAAGTCGGGCGGCTGTCTTCATACGCTCTTTCGCATGACGCAGATGGGCCTTTCGGTGGATCTCGTACTGATCGAGATATAGATACAGCGCAAGTTTCCCGATCACCGCTGAAACGTGCAGGATCCGCATATACCCGCGGAGGCCCGTGTAACGCTTCTCGACATCGGCTTCTTTCGACGCCAGAAATTTCTCTTCGGCGATCAGTTGTTCATTGGTAACGAGCTTCGCGATCGGCAGCTCTCGCGTCGCGACCATTGCGTGATCGCCGTTGCCGACCGGTCGTTCAACCTTCGATTCGAGCACCGCTAACTTGTTCGAAATGTCGTTCATCCTTAAATCTACTTCGTCGCCCAAGCCAGTTTCGATGCTAAAGCCGTCGGCTCTTTTGCTTCATAAGATCTCGAGCATATTCCGTACGCCCTCGGCGCGAAAATAGTTCAGCGCGCGACGGGAGTCTTTCTCGATCTGGGCTTTCAGTTCGTCGATGCCGTTGAATTTTCGCTCGTCACGTATGCGGTGCAGGAAACGCACACGCAGCACATCGCCATAAAGATCGCCGTCGAAATCGAAAAGATAAGATTCGATCGACGGTTCGCTGTCCTTTTCAAACGTCGGACGAACACCGATGTTGGTGATACTTCGCCGCCAAGCGCCCTCGACAAGCGTTGCCGATGCGTAGACGCCGAACTTCGGAACGACCCGGTTGTGCGGCTTGAGATTAGCGGTCGGAAAACCAATCGTATGACCGCGCCGGTTGCCGCGAATTATCACGCCTTCGACACCGTACGGCCGGCCAAGCATTCGCCGTGCGAGATTGATGCGGCCACTAGCGAGCAGCTCACGAATTTTCGATGAGCTGATTCGGTTTCCGCGAAGACGAACTTCATCAACCTCATCGGCAAAGAAACCCAGCTCCGCGCTCATTTTGCGCAACAGATCTATATTCCCTCCGCGGTCCTTACCAAACGCGAAACCTTTGCCGAGATAAACTTCCTTCGCCTGCAAACGGTCGTGCACGACCTCCCGCAAAAACTCTTCAGCCGGGCTCGCAGCAAACTCGCGATCGAATTTCATGACGATCGCCTGTTCGATACCGAGCACTTCGAAATTCGCGAGGCGCTGATCCAGAGTTTGCAGCAGCGGCGGAGCAGAATCGGGGTGGAGCACGGCACGCGGATGCGGATCGAACGTGATCGCCGTCGCTTGCGAGCCCGTGGCAGCGGCACGTTCGACGACCGTTCGCATTATCTTCTGATGGCCGAGATGAAGCCCGTCGAAAACCCCCAGCGTCAGCACCGTCGGGCGGAGGATATTCGCGTTCTCGGTGCCGTGGAATATTTTCATGGTACCCAAGCTAGTAATTTACATTCGGGGCCGTCTTTGCACAATTCGGGAAAAACTTTGCGTCTTTGCGGCTTTGCGGGAAAACTCCTCTCCCGCGAAGTCGCAAAGACGCAAAGCTAGAAGCGGTATCGCTAGTCTCCGAGATGTTTCCCCGGGCTTAGGTAATTCCGAACATAATCGGCCACAGCCTCATCGAGCGGCGTCGTCTCAGCCTTATAACCGGCGTCGCGGATGCGTGTGAGGTCAGCCTGCGTGTGATATTGGTATTTATCGCGGAGATGCTCAGGCATTTCAATGAACTCCACTTTTTTCGGACGCTCGAGCGCCCGGAAGATCGCATCGGCGAGCGCGTTCCATGTGTGCATGTCGCCGGAACCGACGTTGAACAATCCTCCACCCTCTTTCCCCATAAAATGTAAGGTCATTTCGACCGCGTCTTTGACGTACACGAAATCGCGGCCAAATTCTCCGTCGCCATAGTCCGGATTTGCGCTTTTGAAAAGTTTCAGTTTGCCGGTCTCTTGGATCTGCTCGAAAGCCTTGTTCACGAGCGAGCGCATATCGCCCTTGTGATTCTCGTTCTGGCCGAAGACGTTGAAGTATTTGAGGCCCACGATCTTCTCAAACATCGCATTCCGTGCGGCGTATTGATCGAACAGATGTTTCGAGTAGCCGTAGACGTTCAGCGGACGGAGTTTGTTGAGATCTTCGGTGCCGTCTTCCATTCCGGCGGAACCGTCGCCGTAGGTCGCCGCGGATGAGGCGTAGATAAACCGAATGTCGTTTGCGACGGCAAACTCAGCAAGGTCCTTTGTGAACTGATAATTATTGCGGAGCATGTAGTCCGCGTCGGTCTCGGTCGTCGACGAGCACGCCCCCATGTGGAAGATCACGTTTGTGTCTTTGAAATCACCGAGGTCGTCGATGAAATCATCGGCGTCTATGTAGTCGGTGAACCGCAGCGGCGCGAGATTTTTCCACTTATCTGTTTCGTCGAGCCGATCGACGATAAGGATATCGTCGTGGCCAAGCTCATTCAGCCGCCAGACAATTGCACTTCCGATAAACCCCGCGCCGCCGGTTACGATGATTTTCATAATGGAACGCCGGCATCCTGCCGGCAACGAACGCGGAGCGTTCGGCAAACGATAACCCATCTGCTACCGCAGATGGTACTGGCAGATGCCGGCAAGATGCCGGCGTTCCAATAACCAATCCAAAATGTACGCAAACATTAGCGGTGAAACGATCGATGCGATCGGATTCGACGATGTAATTCGGCGTCGAGGTTTTATGCACTTGTTCATTACTTAAGCTTTCCAAGCAAATCTTCCGTCCGTCTCGGATCTCGTCGATCGTCGAGGACAGCATAAACATCTACACTCGAACCTTCCTTCCGATAATAGATCGAGTAAGGAACTTTGAACAAGTCATTTTGTAGTACAAGTTGTAGGATCTTTGATGCACGCCCGCGTGGACACTCAATGATCGCAGGTCGGACATGATCGAGTTGAAAAAGTAAGCACCGAGCCCAGCTTCCTGGCGTTCGTAGAATCTGATCCCGTCTGCGACTGTCCGCCTTGCAGAACCAAGAACTCTGATTTTCATTTCAACTCATTGCGCAAGTCTTCCTCAAACGCATCAAGGCTGATGAACGAATCGTCGCCTTCTGAAAGCGCCTTTTCGCGTTCTTCGAGATACTTAAGATGCCACGCGGGAGGTTCGCTGTTGACATTTCGTTCGCTCATACTCTTCCACAGCGCTTCCATCAATTCGACCTGTTGGGCCGCGGTCATCTCATCAATATCCGGTATTGTCTGCACGGTCATGGGCAAATTATAACACAGCGGCCAGACACAAAATCAGGTCGCCGCAGGTCGGTTACCAGCCCAATATATAAGCGAACATCAACGGAGCGACTATCGATGCGTCACTCTCGACGATGTACTTCGGTGTCGAAGCTTCGAGTTTGCCCCATGTGATCTTTTCATTCGGAACGGCGCCGGAATACGATCCGTACGAAGTCGTCGAATCGGAGATCTGACAGAAATATCCCCACACGGGAACACCAGTTCGCTGCAGGTCCTGATGGAGCATCGGCACGACACAGATCGGAAAGTCGCCCGCGATGCCACCGCCGATCTGAAAGAAACCAATTGACGAACCTTCCGATTCGCGGGTGTACCAATCAGCAAGCATCGTCATGTACTCGATCCCGGTGCGGACGGTGTGTACGTTCTCAACGTCGCCGGTGATGACGTGGCCGGCGAACATATTCCCCATCGTCGAATCTTCCCAACCCGGGACGACCATCGGCAGATTCTTCTCCATCGCGGCGTACATCCACGAATCTTTTGTGTCGATCTGGTAATACTCCTCGAGCGAACCGTTCTTTAGAACCTGATACATGAACTCGTGCGGGTAATATTGTTGGCCCTCGGCTTCAGCCCGCGTCCACACCTCGACCATCGCTTTCTCCAAACGCCGCATCGCCTCATGTTCCGGAATGCACGTGTCGGTGACGCGATTCATATGCCGGTCGAGCAACGCCTGTTCATCTTCGGGCGTCAGATCGCGGTAATGCGGCACGCGTTCGTAAAAATCGTGTGCGACGAGATTGAAAAGATCTTCCTCGAGATTCGCGCCGGTGCATGAAATGATCTGCACTTTGTCCTGCCTGATCATCTCCGCCAGGCTCAGTCCCAGTTCCGCCGTCGACATGGCACCGGCGAGCGTGATCATCATCTTCCCACCGCCGTCGAGATGCTTCTTGTAGCCTTCGGACGCATCGATCAGAGCCGCGGCGTTGAAGTGTCGGTAGTGATGTTTTATGAAGTCTGTAATTTGGCCGTTCATTTATCCCTGAACCGTATTAACTGCTTGATACCACCGCCTTAGGCGTTCGCATATGGATTCGCGGCGTTGGTTTATGTTGATAATACGCAGAAGTCTGAATACTATCAACGGTAGCAGATCTTGTGTACTTGGGTGTATGGAGTGGATTGATCGTCTCGACCGAGAAGGTTGGAACTTCGTTATCGATGAGCTAGTTTGGCATCTTGAAGAAGGGCGCGTTCTTACTGCGATTGCTGTAACTTTCGCACCGATCTCCGGTGTCGAATTCCGGTTCGACAACGCAGAACCGGTTTTCTTTCCTATTGACCGACCGCACGTGCGAGAACATTGGTTCGCCGCCGTGGAAATCATTCGTACGTTTCCTGAACTTAATTCCGTTTGCACTCAGCGAGCCAGCTAAAATCGTTTAAGTTCACCCTCGCGACCACTAGTGTCTTTGCCTAAAACGATGACAATGACGAAAACCGCAAGCATCATTTTGGCCGCATCGGTTCCACTGGCGGTTCTCGCCTTTTGGCCGATGTACCTCTCGCGCCCATTTACGGGGACCGACCGCTATACTCATCTTCACGCCATCGCTGGCACGCTGTGGCTCTGTCTGCTGATCGTGCAGCCGATAGCCGTGCACAACTACCGTTACACCTTGCATAGAACTCTCGGTCGCAGTTCCTATGTCCTGGCTCCGCTGTTTTTTATTGCCGGAATACTCCTGTCGCATCACCGGCTGGTATCGATGGATGAGCCGACCTTTGCCGCCGAAGGCTACTCACATTTCCTTCCATTTTACGCTTCGGTCGTTTTCGCCGCAGCTTATCTGTTTGGGCTTCTCTATCGGCACCTGCCGGAAGCTCACGGTCGATTCATGCTTTTAACGGCCATGCCGCTTATCGATCCGGTGGTCGGCCGCGTCCTGTTCTTCTACCTGCCATCTCTTCCGCATCCGCTTCTTTACCAGGCCATTACGTTTAGCCTTGCTACAGTAACGGCCGCCGTTCTCGTGTTTTCATACAAAGGCACAGGGTCGCCGCGGCGTGCGCTCATCGGATACTTCGCGCTTTTGGTGACGCTCGAGATCGCTTGGTTCACACTTGCGGACACCGCCGCTTGGGTTTATTTAGTGGCGTTTTTCCGCAGCCTCCCATTGACGTGAGCCGTCGATGGAAAAGCGCCCCGGAAATTCTCCGGGACGCTTACAAGCGGAGTTGAATGTATGGAGATAGGCTAGAACGTTTCCGAAAAACTGACCTCGCCGGCGACCGCGACCTGATAGGCGGACACGCGTCGCTCGAAGAAATTTGCCAGCTCCTGAACGTCCTGAAGGTCCATAAACGAGAACGGATTCTTTGCACCGTAAACTTTCTGTAGCCCGAGCATCACAAGCCGCTGATCAGCGACGAACTCGAGATACTGCCGCATATCCGCGACAGAAAGACCGGCGACTCCGCCGCTCAAGATATCTTCAGCGAACTGCATCTCACAATCGACGGCCTCATCGAGCATGGTCACGATATCGCGCGTCATCGCCTCGTTGAACAGCTCCGGATCTTCGTTTCGGACTTGCTTGACGACTTCGAGTGCGAAATTCATGTGCGCTGATTCGTCGCGAAACACCCAGTTCGTTCCGGCTGCGAGTCCGTGGAGCAAACCCTTCGAACGCAGAAAGTAAACGTATGCGAACGCCGCGAAGAAGAACAGACCTTCGATGCACGCCGCAAAACAGATCAGGTTGAGGAGAAACTTGCGTCGATCTTCGGGAGTCTGAAGCGATTCGAGATCCTGGATCGTGTCGATCCATTTCATGCAGAACTCGCCCTTCTTCCGGATCGACGGAATGTTCTCGATCGCGGCAAACGCCTCTTCGCGTTCCTTGTGCTCCGGAATGTAAGTGTCGAGCAGCGTCAGGTAAAACTGAACGTGCGTCGCCTCTTCGAAAAGCTGCCGTGACAAGTACATTCGGGCTTCCGGAGAGTTGATGTGCTTGTAAAGATTCAGCACGAGATTGTTCGAGACGATCGAATCGCCGGTCGCAAAAAACGCGACGAGACGGTTGATCATGTGCCGTTCCGGCCCCGACATCTTGTTACGCAGGTCCGTCACGTCGGTCGAAAAATCGACCTCCTCAACGGTCCACGTGTTCTTGATCGAATTTTTATACATTTCATAAAAATCCGGGTACTTCATCGGACGAAGGGTGAGATTGAATCC
>JBBKXD010000125.1:0-3346 GCA_037969295.1 Pyrinomonadaceae bacterium
GACTCAGCTATCTCGTCCGGTCGCTGGACATAAACATCAGTGCCTCCCGCGACTATCGATTGCGGATTGCGGATTGTGGATTGCGGATTTTCGGAAGCGAGTCCTCTCAAGCGATTCACGATTCCGTCAAAATATTCCGGCACGAACTGCTTTCTGCCTTCTGCCAACTGCCTACACACCCCTTCCGCCGCACGCTCGATCGACTTATACCCCGTGCACCGGCAGATATTGCCATCGACGGCCGATACGGCCATGTCACAGTTCTTCTCCGTGTCGTCGATACAAAAACCGGTCAGCGACATTACGAAGCCGACGGTGCAGAAACCGCACTGTGTGCCGCTCTCGTCGATCATCGCCTGCTGAACCGGCGTCAACGAGCCGTCTTCGGGATTGATACCTTCGACGGTGACGATGTGTTTCCCCGCGGCGTTTGCGAGAGGCATCAGGCACGATGTCATCGTCCGGTAAGACACGCGTGCATCCTTCAATTCCCCCACGAGGATCGTGCATGCACCGCAGTCGCCCTCGCGACAACCGATCTTCGTGCCTTTCAGATTCTTGTGATATCGAACGAAGTCGAGCACCGTGCTACCGGCGGGAAGATCCGTCGAGATGTCTTCATTGTTGAGGATGAACTGCATAGTCAGAACCGCCTGCGGCAGCGGGCGGTTTAAATTGCGAACTCGAATGTCTTGTTAGCTTCAACGCCCGCTACCGCAGGCGGTTCTGACCCATTAGAACTTTCTTATCAACACTACGCCGCCGGCGATCAGCGCGATTCCAGCGATGCGGGCCGGAGTCACCGCTTTTTCCGGCACGCCCAGTATGCCGAAATGATCGATGATCAGCGAAACGATCATCTGCCCCGCGATGATCAGGCTAAACGCCATCGCGACGCCGATCCGGGGAACAAGGGTTACTGTCGAAGCGACGAAAAACGCACCCAGAAGTCCGCCCGTCCATGCGATCGCCGGAGCATCTTTGACCGCTGCAAGGTTTGCGAGCGGAACACCCGAGACCAGGAGATACACGAATAATGCTACCGTCCCGACAACAAAGGAGATGAAGGCTGAAAGGATCGGGCCGCCGACGACCATAGCCATTTTATTGTTGGTCGCCGCTTGCGTCGGCATCATGGTCCCTGCGGCAAGTGCGAGAACGATGTAAAAATAAATGTTCGACATCTGCTTGTCTTGCCCGCGAAATACGCGAAAAAACGCGAAAAAGCATTTCGCTGTTCTCATTTTCGCGTCATTCCCCGTATTTCGCGGGCAAGATTAATACTCAACCTTATCCGGCTTCTCGACCCATCTCCGAAATACTTTCTGCGACTCGGTTCGAAGCAAACTTTTCATTTTTAACTGCCGAAGGTCATTCGGCTTTTCCAATTCACTGTAGAAAACTTCATCGTCAAAGCCCGCGGCGGCAGCGTCTTCGCGCGTCGCGGCGATGAATATTCCCGCCGGCCGTGCCCAATAGATCGCGCCCAAACACATCGGACACGGTTCGCACGACGTGTAGATAACACAGCCATCAAGCTGGAACGATCCAAGCTCGCGACACGCATTCCGGACAGCGACGATCTCGGCGTGCGCGGTCGGATCGTTGGTCGATGTAACTTGATTTGATCCTTCGCCGACGATCCGACCGTCCTTCACGACAACACATCCGAAAGGCCCGCCTAGATTTTCATCTGCTCCCGTTTGAGCCAGCTCGATCGCTCGCCGCATGAATGTTTCGTCAGAGGTCATCGCGGATTTACCTTGATCTCGAACAATCGCGGCCAAAATTTCCCCGTGACGAATAAGCGGTCGGCGCCAGCGTCGTATGCAATTCCGTTCAGAACGTCCGCGTGCTCGTTCTTTTTCTGTTCATCATCGGCGAGCGTGTTCAGATCGATCCGTCCCAGCAGTTTTCCTGTGGCGGGATCTATCCGCACGATCCAGCCCGTCTGCCAGATATTTGCCCAGATCTCGCCTTTTACGAATTCGAGCTCGTTCAACTGCATGACGGGCTTCCCCTTCTCGTCATTTACCACTACCGTGCGAACCGTTTTGAAGTCTTGCGGATTAACAAAGCGAATGACATGGGTTCCATCGCTCATGATCAGGTTGGTGCCGTCGTTTGTCAGTCCCCAGCCTTCACCCGAATAGCGCAATTCACGCAAAAGCTTGAAATCTTTAAGATCGTATTCAAACGCCGTCATTTGGCGCCACGTCAATTGATAGATCTTATCTCCGAGGATGGTGATGCCTTCGCCAAAATATTCCCGAGGAATATCGTATTTCTGCAAAACTTTGCCGGTTGAAAAATCGACTTTCCGTAGCGACGAGAAGAAATCGTCGCCATCCTTTCCACCTGTTCCTTCGTAAAGAATTCCGTCGTGGAATTCCAATCCCTGTGTGAACGCCTTCGGATCGTGCGGATACGTCTTGACGATCTCGTAGTGGTACATCGCAACGGGGCCCGAGGGTTTGCTCACGTTTGAATTCGGAGTTGCTTTGTTATTCGGCACAGCGGGCGGATCACCACATGAAAAAGAAAGCAGCACAAGAGCGAAAATGTAGCTGGAACGCATAGGCTATTTGGAAAGTGCTCGATCGATAGCACGTCGAAAGGCGTCAGCGGAAAGACGGTGAACTTTGATGCCGTTGACGAAGATAGTCGGCGTACCGCCGATTCCGTAACTTCGCCCGTCGGCCTGGTCTTTTCGCACCTCAGCGCTGACTTTCGCGTCGCTAAAGTCTAACTCAAATTGTTTTGCATTCAAACCGAGTTCCGCGGCGTACTTTAAGAGAGATGCCTTATCGAGAGCTTCCTGATTGCGATACAAGATCTCCGCGTATTCGAAGAATTTGCCCTGTGCTCTCGCGGCGTTTGCAGCGAGCGCCGCCTGAAAGGCATTCTTATGGATATTCTCCAGCGGAAAGTCGCGAACGACAAAACGGATCTTGTCGCCGTATTCGGCCAGCGTTTGTTTCAGGACAGGATGTGTTCGCGAACACGCCGGACACTGAAAATCGGTGAACATCACGACCGTGACGGGGGCCGAAACGCTTCCCGTTTGGGGGTCGTCGGTCTCAATCAATATATTTTGTACGACGGGCGTCGGCTCATGAAGCAAGATCTTGACGTTGTACTTCGTAAACAGCCGCTTCATCAAGGCGGTTTCGACAGCCGAACGCTCCTCTTCTGTAAACTGCCGTAGTTTGTCGGTGATCTCGGCCGCGATAAATGAACCAATGTCGAGATTCCTTTCCTTCGCCTCTTCGCCAACCAGAGCGGAAAAGATAGACGCCTCGAGGTCGATTCTTAGCGCCTCGAACATTTCCATCTCCGCATCGTT
>JBBKXD010000126.1:0-10889 GCA_037969295.1 Pyrinomonadaceae bacterium
GAGTGGCAGACGAAGCAGAAGCAGCTTATCAACCACTTCGGTCTCGACGTTTCAAATCCCGATTCCCACCAATTCCTATTCGACAACATGAAGATCTTTTTCTATGACGAAGGCGTCGAGCTCACGCAGATCGACACGTCGCAGGAAGGAAAGATCGTTCACTAAGCCAGCATCAGTTGTCAGCTATCAGTTACTTCGGAGAGTGAAGCGGTGCTTTTCGACGGTGATATAAATTTCATCAACGAAGAATTTCACGCCGACCAGGTTACGCCTCAACAACTTGATCTGCTTCTCGCCGACGGCTGGCGCCATTTCGGGACATATTTTTTTCGATATAACCTTGGCGTCTTCGAATCCGAGATCCGCCGGGTAATTCCGCTTCGCATCCGCCTCGCCAATTTTTCGCTTTCCAAAAGCCAGCGCCGTGTACTGCGGCAAAACTGCGACGTCGATATCGGCATCCGACAGATCGAACTCACCGACGAATCCTATTCCTTATTTGAAAGGCATAAGGGCCGGTTCAAATCCGGAGTTCCCGACTCGATCTACGACTTTCTTTCTCCACAGCCCTCGAGCATTCCCGGCGAAGCACTCCAGATCACCGTTCATCTGGATGACACCCTTATCGCCGCGAGTTATTTTGACGTCGCCGAACGATCGGTTTCTGCGATCTACGGAATGTTCGACCCTGAGCAAACACGTCGAAGCCTCGGGATATTAACCATGCTGAAAGTCATCGAGTTTGCGACGGAGAACGGAAAGAAACTCTATTACCAAGGCTACGCGTACGAAGGCAAATCTTTCTACGATTACAAGAAGCGATTTCGCGGGACCGAGACCTACGACTGGAATAGTAACTGGGCGGCGTTCGATGGAACGAAAGATTGAACGCGGATTGGGCGGATCAAGCGGATATAGTCGATCTGAAAAAATCAGATCCGAATTGGATCCGCCTCATCCGCCCAATTCGCGTTCAAGAACACCACTACCCAATCAGATTCAAATTCCCACTCGACTGATTTGCCCCTATATGCGCGTCGAACGCACCCTCGAACGCCTTGGCGAGAAAATCGGGCTGGATGACCTCGACGTATCGCGCCGTCTGCTCCGGCGTCATCACTTCGAGCATAAAAGAATTCTCGACCCAAACTTCAACGAGCTGAAACAAACCTTCGCCGCGATTACAGACCAGAACGCGCCAGCCTTCACGCCTGGCGATCTCGCGGATCTCTTCGATGCTTTTCGCGGTGCTGATATTCAAATGCGTCGCGACATACCTAGGCCTGAGATCGCTCTGGACAAACTGCGCTTCGTACTCTTCGGTCGGAGTTGACGGGTCATTCTCATCCGGCAAACCTTCGCCAGGTACAAGGACAGTACCGGCCGGCGTGATCTCGACTGCGGTTCCACGACCGTCATTTGCGATCACAAAATACGAATTCGGAGCCGGCGGAAACGGAAACACCATACCGTCCCAGATCTCGGCCAAAACATTTGCGACCCGTTGAGGGTCGTTAACGGCTATAGAAATATGATTGATCATTGCAAAAACTCCTATTAGACGAGGGACGAACATTTCGTTCCTCTGCATCTAACGCGGAGTTTTTGTGCGGAGTGTATCAGTCACGCGCAATTGGAACGCCGGCATCCTGCCGGCAACGCCGCAAGAGCGGCGTATGAAATGCCATCCACGGCTGGATATTTTCGCGCTTCGCGATTATGCCGGCAGGATGCCGGCGTTCCATTGCGCCCGCCGATCTCATTGGGCCCACGGAATCACTCAGGCGAATCACAGATCTCGGGTCCACTCGATATATTTTTTCGAATCGAATTTCTTACCCGTACTGCCACTTGTCATATAACGGATCATTCCAAAGACAGGCCGCTCCATCCATGGTCGATCATGTTTGCCGAAGCACCACAGAATTCCGGCATAAGAATTCGGATCGCGGCCATCGAGACAATATTTGTTATTGAGATGTACCAGCGTTTCGAACGCAATTTCGTACGATGGCGACCACGCGATCACGTTCTTTCCCCAGAGCATCCGCACGTAATTGTGCATCTCGCCCGTTACAACCATCTCCCGCTGTGCGGCGTTCCAGAGTTCGTCGTGCGTTTCGCCGCTCTCAAGCTCGTCAAGCGTGTAGACAAACTGGCGCTCGTCATCGACGTGCGCACGCATCGTTTTCTGAGCCCACGCGGGAAGCGAGCCAAGCGAATCATAATTCGCATTATGATGTGTGAAGTTAAATGAAAGCTCGCGGCGAACTATAAGTTCCTCGAGGTACGCATCCTTCGCGGCCTGAGGTGCGTCCGCATTCTGAACGGCCAGTGCGACCTCGAGCGACGAAAGAAATCCGAAATGAAGGTAGGCAGACAAACGCGACGAACCGTCGCGGTCGGGTTTGTTTCGGGCAGTTTCGTAGTCGGGGAGGATCTCGTCAACAAACTTCTTTAGTCGGGCGCGACCGTTAGCAGCGCCGCCACGATAATACCGAGAGGGGGTTACCGAATGATCGATCTCGCATTCGGCGACAAGCGTCGCGATGTTGTCATCAGTGACCAGCGTTTCGGGGCAGTCCACTTCGAGCTCTCTTCCGTCCATCTCAACGGTCTCATCGTTGAATGGCTTTAGATAATTCGGAAGCAGCTTTTTTATCTTTGGCCGGAGCGTGTACGCACCATATTCTTCCTTCTCGAACTTTCCCATTGGGACAATGCCGTTCGAATCGACGGCATAGACTGGAATGCTTGCTTGTTCGGCGATCCGACTGTTGTGCTCGGGAATTATGAAGCAGGGATAATCGTCGGTGACGACGCATGCCGCATCTTTAGATAGTCGGTTGACGGTTTGCTTGGGCGATCCTTTATCTTTCTGCAGATAGAAGACGTATCGAATGCCAAGCTGCTCGAACTCGCGTCGCCTATCCTCGACGCTCTCAAGAATAAAGGTATGGAGACGATCGCTCGCCCACGGGTAGTAGTATTTCAATCCCTCATACACGAGGAGCGGGAGTTTAAGTTCGTTGGCTTTGCGGATCGCAAATGTCAGCGCGTGGTTGTGCGACGTCCGCTTGTACATCTGCATCCAGTACAAAACATATCGAGCCTTCTTGTTCTGCTCCGCGTCGTTGAGCTGGATGACTCTTTCGTTGATCTGGGTCATTGAAGTTATGATAGGAAAGTTTTAGCCAGGAAGCACAGAAATAGGCCACAGAGCACACAGAGTATGAAAGACAGCACCCGCAACCGTCATAGATTTCTTTTCATCACGATTTCGATTTCGGTTTCCTATCTCTGTCTTCTCTGTGGCAATTCTTCTGGTCAAAACTTCAAGACAGTTCACCCCGGCACCGAGTACGCACAGGTCGATCACAAGATCGCCAGCGATCCGGTTAAGATCAATCTCCTTCGTCTCGATCTAACGAAAGTCCGGATCGATGTCCATCACGCGCTCGACGCCGCGATCGGTACCGAAAGGACCTCTTCGATCGCGACGCGGCACGGGGCGGTCGCCGCGATCAACGCCGGATTTTTTCGACTGGATACCAGCATCTTCGCCGGAGATGCGTCTGGAGTGCTATCGATCGACAATGACCTTCTAAGCGAATCCATCAACGGAAGGGCCGCACTGATGATCGATAACCGGATCGACCGATCTGACATCTATATCGAACGCGCGAATATCTCGAGCGTGATCACGATCAGGAAAAAGAATTTTGAGGTAGGTATCAATCGAGAGCGAAAGGAAGATGAGATCGTCATCTATACGAATCGTTTTGGAGTGACGACACTCAGCGACAGAACGGGAACTGAGTTTGTTGTGAGAAAAAAGAGGATAAAAGCGATCCTCGATAACTCGGGCAGCACGCCGATCCCGAGTGACGGCTATATTATTTCGGCCACGGGAAAGGCACGCGACCGCCTGCGAGCCGTCGCGAGGCTGGGTACAAGAGTAGTTATGAGAACTCACCACTCTTCTCCTACGGAAACGCTGCCTGGTCCGGGATTCGGTCGGTCAAGCGATATCGTGGGCGGCGTGCCCATGCTTATAAAGGCCGGAAAGATCGCCATCAGTTGGGAGCAGGAAAAATCCAGCAAATCATTTGCCGAAATGCGTCATCCGCGGACGGCCGTCGCGAAATTGAACGATGGAAAGTTCCTGATGATAACTGTCGATGGGCGACAGCCGGGCGTGAGCGTGGGAATGACGCTGCAAGAGCTAGCGGAATATCTTTTGTCGCTTGGCGCGACGGACGCGATGAACCTGGATGGTGGAGGATCGACGACTATGTTCCTCAACGGAAAAATAGTTAACATTCCTTCGGATAAAGAGGGCGAAAGAAAAGTAAGCGACGCGATCATTGTCACGCTACGAAATAACGCGCACGAATGATAACGATAAAATTCCTTCACCGACCGCAACAAGAAATAATAATGCGCAGGCACAAGCGCGACGACAAAACGATCCGCTGGTTGTCCTGTACGAAAGAAGAATTCTCCACGCAAATTATTTTTCACGCGTCACGCGCCGGAACAATTTTCTCCTCGCATTCGCGCAAATAAAAAATCCGAATCTTATTCCAAAAAATGCCCAAAAAAACTTTTTCTGGCAAATAAAAAAAACTTGACATTTTTTTTTCAATTTGTGGTACGTTAATCGAGGCTACTAAAGCTCTATCTTATTTCAATCACGAGAAAACAAAACTATGGCAACAGCAAAAAAAGCAACAGCAAAGAAAAAACCCGCAGCGAAAAAGGCTGCGGCTAAAAAGAAACCGGCAGCAAAAAAAGCTCCGGCCAAAAAGAAACCGGCAGCAAAAAAAGCTGCTGCTAAGAAACCGGCAGCCAAGAAAGCTGCTCCGAAAAAGAAAGCAGCTCCGAAAAAGAAAGCTGCTCCGAAGAAAGCCGCAGCTAAGAAAAAGGCACCGGCAAAGAAAAAAGCAGCTCCGAAGAAATCAGCCGCAAAGCGGAAGAGATAGTCTTCGAGACATAAACTAAAAAGGCTCGGCAGAAATGCCGGGCCTTTTCTATTTTCGGATACGATCTAGCGAATCAATAATTCAGTTTCAGATCGTTCTCTTCCGCCACGACGCGAACACTGCCGCCGTGGACAAGTTTTCCGAACAGTATTTCATTCGCGAGCGGCTGCTTTATCTTGTCATGTATCAATCGCGCCATAGGCCGCGCACCGTAGCGCGAATCGAAACCGTTCGACGCCATCCAATCACGGGCCGATTCTTCGAGTTTCACGATCACGCGTTTCTCCGCCAGCTGTCCGTTCAGTTCGTTTATGAATTTATCTACGATTAGCTTAATGATATCGATGTCGAGGGCCTTGAATGGAACCCACGCATCGAGTCTATTGCGAAACTCCGGTGTAAAGGTCCTTTCGATGACGCCTTTCGCATTACCTTTTGTATCGGAGGCATTGCGGAACCCGACACCACCTGACGACAACTCGCGTGCTCCGGCGTTCGTCGTCATGATCAAAATTACGTTGCGGAAATCTGCTTTCTTGCCGTTGTTGTCGGTCAAGGTCGCCGAATCCATCACCTGCAGCAGCAGATTGAAAAGGTTCGGATGGGCTTTCTCAATCTCGTCCAGTACGAGCACCGCGTGCGGCGTTCTCATTATCGCCTCGGTCAGCAAGCCACCCTGATCGAAACCGACGTAACCGGGCGGAGCACCGATCAGACGCGAAACGGTGTGCGGCTCGGCATACTCGCTCATGTCAAAACGAATAAACTCGACGCCCAGAATTTCGGCGAGCTGTTTTGCAACTTCGGTCTTACCGACACCCGTCGGCCCCGAAAACAAAAACGAACCGACAGGTTTTGTCTGATGGCCGAGACCAGCGCGGGAGATCTGAATTGCGTCGACGATCCGGTCGATCGCATCGTCCTGACCGAAGATGACTTTCTTAATATCTTCGCGAAGACTTTTCAGGCGTACCTTTTCGTCGGCGACTACGGTCTTCGGCGGGATCTTCGCCATCCGTGCGATGGTGTTCTCGACCATTTGCACCGAAACTCTTTTCGGGCGCTTGTTTGCAGGCATCAACTTCACAGACGCACCGACCTCGTCGATTACATCGATGGCTTTGTCCGGCAGGAACCGGTCGTTGATATATTTTCCGGCGAGCTCCGCAGCAGTTTTGAGAGACTCATTGCTATAACGAACTCCGTGATGTTGCTCGTAAAATTTCTTTAGGCCCTTCAGGATTTGGAACGTTTCTTCGATCGTCGGCTCACCGATCTCGATCTTCTGAAAACGCCGTGCAAGCGCGCGATCGCGCTCGAACGCAGCCTTGTATTCGCTAAAGGTTGTCGAGCCGATACAACGGAGCTCACCCGCGGCAAGAGCGGGTTTCAAAATGTTGGAGGCGTCCATTGATCCGCCCTGGACCGAACCCGCTCCGACAATCGTATGGATCTCGTCAATAAAAAGGATCGCATTCGGATGTTTCTTGAGTTCATTGATGATCGACTTGAACCGCTGCTCAAAATCTCCGCGATAACGTGTGCCGGCGAGAACCGCGCCCATATCGAGCGCGAAAACTTTCGCATCCTTCAAGACGTCAGGCACATCACCCTCGCTGATCTTGAGCGCGAGGCCTTCGGCCAGCGCGGTCTTTCCAACACCCGGTTCACCGACGTACAACGGATTGTTTTTCTTCCGGCGACAGAGGACCTGAATAGTGCGCTCGATTTCCGCGGTACGCCCGACGAGCGGATCGATCTGTCCATTCGCCGCCCGCTCGACGAGCTCGTCGGTAAAGCTCTCGAGGGGTTTTTTGCGCTCAGCCGGCGGGACGCCCGCGAACTCTTCGTCGTCGAACGGTTCGGAAAACGGCCCACCGGTATCTATCTTTGAGATTCCGTGTGAGATGTAATTCAGAATATCAAGCCTGGTGACGCCTTGCTGCAAGAGCAGATAAACCGCATAACTCTGTTCAGCCTGATAGAATGCGGCGAGAATATTACCGCCGTCGACCGCCGACTGACCGCTGCCTTCCGCCTGGAGGACTGCGTATTGAATGATCGATTGAAAAGTCGAAGTCAGCTCCGGAAGCTGTTTTGAGCCATCGGGCATTTTCTCGAGCACGTCATGGAAGTACTCCAACAGAGAATCGCGAAGGGTTTGAAGATCAGCACCGCAGTGCGTGAGCACCTCCGCGGCCGAACTGTTTCGAACCAGCGCGTAGAGCAAGTGTTCAAGCGTTACATACTCGTGCCTATACTTGACCGCAACGTCAAGAGACTGGCTAAGCGTTTCTTCTAGTTCCTTGGTGAGCATCTGTTTTACAAAATCTTATGCGACGCTTGTTTGGTCGTTGATAATATTTTCGTCTTTTCCCGAAGCATTTTCAATAAGCTAAAAATAAGCCTGAAGGCAAATGGCATAAAAGTCTCACACCCTCGGTGCTGATTTCGGACGATAGATCTTGAATTCGATCGCCGCTGGGTCAGGCACGCGACGTATCTCCGCCTCCACATTGGATGCGGGATCGGTGTGTTCCTCAACGTAAGGACCGACGAACGCGAGCCCGAAATTACCGTCACCCATGAGCACTGGGAGACCGCGAGACAGTTTGATCCCGCCGAACCCGGGTTTCGGGGATTAGCGATACGTTTAGCTTGTGAAGGCTCTTCGTAGTTCTAATGTGAGCACTCTCCATGGGCGGAGCAGATCGTCACCATTTAATGATCTCCGTAGAGCCCATGTAATATGGCCTCAACGCTGTACAACGACATGGGCTTTCCGCCGAACGGCTGATAGTAATCACAATGTGGGTCTGGAAGGGGGCCGGTTCGTGCTCTTTCAAGAGAATAGCGTACTGAAAGACAAGAATCGGCCCGAAAAAGGTGAATTGACGATCAGTTCAGATCGAAGAGCAGAAATTCGGACTTATCGTCCAACGACTTGATAGCGAGCGAGGCTTCATCGCTTATTGCCGCGCCGTCACCTGCGTTCAGTTTCTCTCCGTTGACCTCAAGCGAGCCGCTGATCAGCTGCAACCAGGCATGTCGCCCGTCGGCAAGATCGTGCCGGATTTCTTTACCTTCGGGCAGTATCGAAGCGTAAAGATTCACGTCCTGATTGATGTGAACGGAACCGTCGTCACCACCACGTGAGGCGATCAGCCTTAGCCGCCCCTGCTTTTCTTCCGGAGAAAATTCTTTCTGTTCATAGCCCGGTTGAAGGTTATTCTTTTCCGGGAGGATCCAGATCTGGAGCAAGTGCGTCTTGTCAGTCGGTGAACTGTACTCACTATGTAAGACGCCCGTCCCCGCCGTCATACGCTGAACCTCGTTCGGATAGATCGTCTCGCCGTTCCCCATCGAATCGCGATGCGAAAGTTCGCCCGAGATCATGTACGTAATGATCTCCATGTCGCGATGGCCGTGTTTTGGAAAGCCCTGCGCGGGTTCGATGAAATCTTCGTTGATAACGCGCAAGTTCCTGAAACCCATAAACTTCGGGTCGTAGTAATCCGCAAATGAAAATGAAAAGCGCGTGTCGAGCCATCCGTGATTTGCATGCCCGCGTTCGTTCGATCGTCTGATGTTGATCATCTTTTACTCCTTGTCTCTTCTTTGCGGCTTCGCGTCTTTGCGGGAAAAGATTTTTCCCGCGAAGTCGCAAGGACGCAAAGGCAATATAAGAAGTTTACTGCTCCAGGCACGAGTTGTAATCATCAATTCGGGTGAGAAAAGTAGAGTACTTTCGGCGAAACACCTTTAACGCAGAGATCGCGGAGACGCAGAGAGACAAAATGTAGTTTCTCCGCGTCCTCCGCAATCGCTGCGTTAAAAGTAGCCCCCTGATGGCGGGACTCAAGACTGTTTACAAACCACCATCAAGCCATCTCGGATCGGCAATAGCACATTCGACACGCGGGAGTCGGCCTGCACCATCAAGTTGAAATCGTGAAGCGCCTGCGTGTTCTCGTCCTTTTCGTCTTCGAGAACTTTGCCGCTCCAGAGAACGTTGTCGGCGATGATAAAACCGCCCGGGCTTACCTTATCGAAGATCAGGTTATAGTAGTTCGAATAGTTGGGCTTATCGGCGTCTATGAAAACGATGTCGAACGGCCCCGACACGTGCGGCAGAATATAGATCGCATCGCCAAGGCGGAGACCGATCCTGTCCGACAAGCCCGCCTTATCGATAAATGACTGGGCGACAGCGTTTGTCTCCTTGTTATAGTCGATCGAATACACCATGCCGCCTTTCTGCAGTCCTTCGGCAAGGCAGATCGCGGAGTAGCCGAGGTAAGTACCGATCTCCTGCACGTAGTTCGGCCGGATCATCCGCGACAACATCGCCAGCAAACGGCCCTGGTAGAAACCGGAGAGCATCGCCGAATCCTCGTAGTGGTCGTAACAATGTTTTCGAAGCTCCTGCAAAACTTCGCTCTCGCCGGAGGTAAAGTTCTCGGCATATTTTGTCAGTTCGTTCTGGATCTCATTCATAGGTCAACTCTCACGAGGCCTCGCTTGATCGCGGTCGTCGCCGCGCTTGTTCTATCTGACACGCCGATCTTGTCGAATATATTCTTGACGTGCGTCTTGACCGTATTCTCGGTGACGTCCAGTGCGAATCCGATCTCCTTGTTCGACATTCCGCCGACGATCATCCGCAGAACATTCGTTTCGGCGGGCGTCAGAGTTTCTTGTCCAAGGTTTTCGCTCAGGATCTGTGCGATCTCATCGGGAATGTATTTACGTCCGGCCGCGACCGTGCGAATGGCCGTTATAAGCTCGCCGGGGGAGACGTCCTTGCAAATATAGCCGGCGGCGCCATTTTTCAACGCTTTCGTAATTTCCGCGTCGCCCGCATGTTCGGCGAGCACAATTATCTTAGCTTTCGGATCCTCGATGAAGTAATTTTCGAGATCGTCTATTGAACAAGAATCCGGAAATCGAAGGCCGAGGATCGTAACGTCAGGTTTAAGTTGGCGGAAAAGGTTAAAACCGTCGCGTGCGTTGTCTGCCTCACCTGCGAACTCGATGTCCGGTTCTATCTCAATTACCGAGCGCACACCGAGACGTGTGAGCGGTTGATTTTCGATGAGGAGAAGTTGGATCGACATAAGTGAGTTGAGTAAGGCGGCGGCAAGTAACCGCAGATAACGCTGATGAGGCAGATCAAGATGGTATGAACGTTCCTGAAAATCCGCATTATCTGTGTCATCCGCGGTTAATTGCCGCTGAATTGTCAGAACCTTACTTTGCGAGTTCCGCCGTAAATTCCACGATTGGTCGCAACAGATCCGTCTCGTAGTTCGTTTTTACGTCTTGCATCACCAGGGTCATGCGCTCAAGTCCCATCCCTGTATCCACCGACGGAGCCGGCAACGGCGTTAACGTAAACGACCCGTCGTCATTCTGAGTGCGGTTGTACTGCATGAAGACGAGATTCCAGATCTCGATAGTAGTGTCGCCCGGGCCGTTCACCCAGTAAGCCGAATTTTTTTCGGGATCGTCCGGATCTTCGCCGAGGTAATAGCTGATCTCCGTATTGGGACCGCAAGGACCTGTATCACCCATCTGCCAAAAATTATCTTTCCGGCCGAACGGCAAAACTCGCTTGGGCGCCGCGCCCATCTTTATCCAGAGATCGCGAGCCTCGCTGTCCGCCGGGACGTCGTCGTCGCCCTCGAAATATGTGAACCACAGACGATTTTTCTCAAGACCGAAATCGTTCAACAGGAGGTCCCACGCGTACTCGATCGCCTCCTTTTTGAAGTAGTCGCCGAAGGAGAAATTACCGAGCATCTCGAAAAATGTCTGGTGGCGCGCCGTCCGGCCAACCTCGTCGAGATCGTTATGCTTGCCGCCCGCGCGGATGCATTTCTGCGACGTGACCGCGCGTTTGTA
>JBBKXD010000127.1:0-8790 GCA_037969295.1 Pyrinomonadaceae bacterium
ACGACAAAATTGACCTATTTGCTGATCGGCGGCGGGATCGGAGCGGTAATTGCGCTTCTGTTTGCCCCAAAATCGGGTATTGAGCTGCGCGAAGACATCGCCGACGTGACCCGAAAGGGTCTCGAAAAGAGCAAGGAAGCTGCCGCGCAGATTCAGGATCGCGCCGGTGAATACTACGAGGTCGGCCGCGAGCGAGCGGGCGAGATCTATCAGACAGCGCAGGAAAAGGCCGGTGAGCTGACCGAGAAGGCAAAGAGCGCAGCGGCTCGGACGGCAAACCCGTTTACCGCGGCGGTTGAGGCCGGCAAGGACGCTTACGTCGCCGAAAAGCGTCGCAACGAATCTAAGGCCATTACCGAAGGACGACCTAGCTATCCGGTCGAAAACAAAGAAAACAACTAGCGTATGAACGCGAACGAGCCGCAATTTTGGATGATGATCGCGTCGATCGTGATCGCGGTGTGTTTTATCGTGATGGCCATCGGATTGATAGCCATTGCGGTTATCGTTCGTCGTGTCACGAATACCGTCAGCCGGCTTGAAGCGCGCTTCGATCCACTGATCACCAAGGTCAACGCGATAAGCGTGCAGGGAAAAGAGATCTCGGTGCATTTCAATGAGATCTCCGCGAACCTCTCGACGGCGACGCGCCACCTTGCTGAATCGACCGAGCTGATCAAGGAAGAGGTTGCCGAGCTGCGGGTGCTGGTCGGTGAAACTGCCGTTACAGCCAAAGACAAGGTTGCGATGGTCAGCAGAACGATCGACCGCACACATGATCAGGTCGTCGACACAACTGAATTCGTTCAGAAAAAGATCGTCGAGCCGGCCCGCGAAGTCGCCGCCATTATGGCAGGCGTGAAGCGAGCTCTCGAGGTCTTATTTGCTCCGGCCCCGAAACCGCTCGACCGAGCCTATATGGAAGACGAGTTGTTCATCGGGTAAACCAGTTAGATTTGAAAGAGAAAGCGTGGGTAGATCATACCCGCGCTTTTTTGTGTTTTGCTAACCCGCTTCAGCCTCGCAGGTCTAGACTTCCTGCTTGTTACCCTCCAAACCCGCCATATCGTGAACGATTTCGACCCGCATTCGATTTCTACCCGACTCCCGATTTTTTGCGCCGCTTCTGAACGCTCGTGAATTGGTCCAAATTCTTTTGAACTATTCTGTACTTCTTTGATAGGATGACCTATTCAAACTTACCCGATTTAAAAAGCGCTCCCCGCACGAATTAAATATGGCAACAAGAAAATCGAAGAAATACCTCGCGCTCGTCTGTGTCTTCACCTTACTGATTGGCGGAAGCGCGGGTTTGATCTGGACACCCACAACGTTTGCAAACCTTGTTGCACAGCCCGTTCCGTTGACGCAGAACTGGTCTAATACAGGTCTCATCACGGCCGACGACGATTGGTCGGCTGTTCCTGGAATTATTGGCTACCGGGGCGACAACCTGACCGGATCGACTGGCACCGATCCGCAGACAATCGTGGTCGATGGCTCGATGACGCCTGAAAATGTGTGGGCGAACCAAACCGATCCAAACACATTCTTTTCCGGCGGAGTGGCTGAATTTGACACGATCGCTAACCCAGCAGTTGCGGTAAACGGGTCGGGAACTGCCGACGCCCCGCACATCGTTATCAACCTCAGCACTAGCGGTACTACAGCGATCAACGTGGCTTACAACCTGCGCGACCTGGATGGCTCGGCTGACAATTCGATCCAGCCGATCGCTCTCCAGTACCGCGTCGGCAACACGGGCAACTTTACAAATCTGCCTGCCGGCTTTGTTCCCGACGCTACGACCGGGCCGAACGAGGCGACTCTGGTCACTCCGGTAAGTGTGCCGCTGCCCATCGCGTGTGAGAATCAACCGCTCGTGCAGCTCCGGATCATGACGGCTAACGCCGCCGGAAACGACGAATGGGTCGGCATCGACGACATAAACATAACCGGGACCGGCGGAGGAAACACGGTTTTGTCGGGCACCGGCCTCGCGACGCCCAATCAGGTCGCACCGGGTGCGACATCTCTCCTTACGGTTTCGGTGACGCCGGCTTCAAACCCGCCGAGCACCGGTATCGCGGTTGTCACTGACCTGACGACGATCGGCTTGTCGGCAACTCAATCTCTGTTTGACGACGGGACCAATGGAGACATGACCGCAGGGGATAATATTTTTTCTTACCTGGTGACCGTCCCGCTGAATGCGACTAACGGCCAGCGCAGTTTTCTCTCAACGATAACTGATGCCCAGGCACGCTTGGCGAATACGCCAATAGGTTTGGTGGTCATGGCTCCTCGCGATCCGAGCGAGCACATGGTCATGGGAAATCCAAGTAACGCTACAACCGACGTAGCGAACCCGACTAATTACCTCCTGCCGAAAGGACAATACGTAATGTCGTATCATCGCGATCGTGGTACCCCGAACTGGGTTTCCTGGCATCTCGACAGCTCGTGGCTAGGCACTACCCCGCGACAGGACGATTTTCGAAATGATCCGAGCCTTCCGGCGGGCTGGTATCAGGTGCAATCGACGGATTATTCAGGTTCGGGGTTCGATCGCGGGCATCTTACGCCTTCAGGGGATCGGACATCGTCGGTTGCCGATAACTCCGCGACGTTCTTCATGACGAATATGATGCCGCAGGCGCCGGCCAACAATCAGGGCCCGTGGGAGGAGCTCGAGAGCTATTGCCGGACCCTGGTCAATCAAGGAAACGAGCTTTATATTATTGCCGGCGGGGCCGGAACGGGCGGCAGCGGTTCAAACGGGGGCACGACGAACACCGTTGCGAACGGTAATGTGACGGTTCCGTCCGTTACATGGAAGGTCATCATTGTCCTGCCCGTCGGAGCAAATGATGTAGACCGAGTGTATAAGACGACCCGTACAATTGCGGTCATCATGCCCAACACCCAGGCGATCGGGATAAACACTCCGTGGCGCAACTTCCGAACGAGTATCGATCGTGTCGAAGCACTGACCGGATATAACTTCTTTTCGAATGTGAGGCCGCAGATCCAGAACCTCATCGAACGGAGAGTCGACACGCAGTAGCATTCGACGTTCTTCTCTCGCGATCGAGAATTAAAAAAGAGGCGGCCGGGCCGCCTCTTTTTTAATTCTCAAAGATGACCTGCGCGACGGCGTGTTCCGAGGTGTGCGAGATCGAGATGTGCATTCGGGTTGCACCGGCGGCTTCGAAGAGTTTCGATGCCTCGCCTGAAATTCGCAGTGACGGAACGCCCCGATCATCGGATACTATCTCGATGTCCCGCCATGTGACCTTCCCCCGCCAGCCCGTTTTCAGAGCCTTTAGAAAAGCCTCTTTTGCCGCGAAGCGTCCGGCATAGGACTGTGCTGCCGCTGCACCTTTGGCGTCGCAGTAGGCGCGTTCCGCAGCCGTGAAAACGCGTGCGGCGAAGCGCGGCGTTCTCGCCATGGTTTGGGCGATGCGATAAACTTCGACAATGTCGATGCCAATCGAGAGGATCATAAGTTCAAGTGATGAGTGACGAGGGACAAGTGACAAGAAATATAGAGTCAGCACCGGCGCCACTCGGAGATGAACAGATTCTAACCGATGCGGGCTTTCATTGGCGAGAACACGGGCGGGCAAAGGTGCTTGTCTGCGATGCGCTGGAACGCGCCGGTTTCGAGAATGGCTTTTCGACTCGCCTCGGCGGCGTCTCGCCCTTTCCAGCGAACGACCTAAATCTCGCCGGATTCGATGAAGATTCCACCGCAAACATCGAAGAGAACCGACGCCGTTTTCTTTCCGCATTTGAGGGCGATTTTCGGATCGCGACCGTCTGGCAAGTTCACGGCGATGACATAAAGCGTGTTGCTAACAACGCGGACGTCGAAAATTCGAATGACAAATGCGATGCGCTTGTTTCCGATCTGCCGGGCATTCTTGTCGGGGTAAAGACAGCGGACTGCGTACCCGTGCTTCTTGGCGATCCAAAGACCGGAGCATTCGCGGCCGTTCACGCCGGATGGCGCGGTACTTCGAGATCGATCGTCGCAAAAGCTGTCGAACGGATGCAAAGAGATTTCGGTACGGACCCGGCGGGGCTGACGGCGGCGATCGGCCCCGCGGCGAGCGGCCGATGTTACGAGATCGGACGGGACGTCATCGAGGCGTTCGGAGAAAATATTGCAGGATCGGAGAAGTATTTCACCGCGACCCGCGAAGGGCACGCTCTCGTCGATCTACACTTAGCCAATAAGGATCAGTTGCTGGAGAACGGTATGCCGGAAACGGCGATCTTCATCGCACCTTTTTGCACGATGGAACGAACCGATCTTTTCTTTTCGTACCGCGTCGAGAAGAAAGTTCACGGAAAGACCGGCCGACTGCTCTCAGTAATTGGAAAAAAATAGAGCGCTAGTTTACTCTCGCCGTCATCGTCACGCTTTTTGAGGTTGGCGGATAGCAGACTTCGTTGGTGCACGGCTGATAACGAACTGTGGCAATAACTCGTATCAGATTCCCGCGAAAGTTTGAAGGAACAGTAATGGTTACGGGGAATTTGACTCGCCCTTCATAGACGTTTATCAGATTTTCAGAGAACTGAAATCTGCGGTTTTTCCCGCGGGGGTATTTGATTCGCCCGGTCTTCAAGCCCGGGCTTCGGACGGAGACGACCGTCGGTATGGCGTACTCACTTGCCGGCCTGTTCGAATTAACGTGAAGCTGCGAAGGGATGTTCATGACGATAGTTGCGTCAATCGACCGGCCGCGAGAAACGGAGCTTTTCTCGAATGCGCCGGATACGCTTACCGTCTGAGCGTTCGCGGAAACGCTCGCGAAACCAAATGCCGCAAGAAAAAGGGCCGAGAAAAGTATTGCTTTCTTCATAATCAAATCGCGCGGACCGTAAAGCTGTCGAGCGTCTCTTCCATCTTACGCAAATAATCTTCGGCGTGTTCACGGAGTACAGCGAACCGGAGTCGATAGACCACATTATCCCGGACAACTAGTTTATAGACGGCATCGACGCCGATTTCGTTTGCTGTCTCTTCAGTTTCCAGCTCGCAGGCATCCGGTCCCTCCGCTCGGATCTTCGTCACAGCCGCGGATCGCTCGATCAAATCGCGGACCCCGGCAAGATCGTTGTCCTGAAAGACATCGATCTCGATCGTCGCCTGTCTCACCCCCGCATTGGGTTCCTCACCAAATTCTTTCGAGTACGCTCGGAACTCGTGGCCCGGATCGCCGATGACATGCAAAAATCCTTCGGGCTTCTGCAGCGAGTAGGTGTCCGTCTCGATAAACTCCGCCTCGAACGCATCAGCCGCGCGCTTTTTGATCTTTGTCGATGCCCAGACCATGAGGGCGACGAGAATAAGTCCCGGGATCAACAGTTCCATAAATTACAAGCCGGCCATCTGAACGAGGTTCGGCTCCTGCTTTGCCGCCAATTGACCACACGCGGCGTATATGTCGCGACCCCGCGGGCGCCGCACATAAGCCGAAACACCGCGCGACTCGAGAATATTTTTGAAGCTCATCACTCGCTCATCGTCGGGCGGGTGATATTGGAGCGGCTCGGCCGGATTGTGCGGTATCAGATTGATCTTCACGCGTCGGAGATCGTAGCGACGAACGAGGTCAGCCAGTGCGGCGGCGTGGGCATCCGAATCGTTGACGCCGCCCAGCAGAACATACTCGAACGTAAATCGCTCGCCCCGTTTCAATGTCTTTTCAAACGCCTTCGCGGCCGTCATCAGATCGTCGATGTTCCAGCGTTTGTTGATCGGCATCAGCTTATCGCGCAGTTCATTATCCGGAGCCGACAACGAGATCGCGAGGTTCGGCCTTCGCTCAAGTTTTGTGAATTCTTCGATCTTCGGAACGATACCGGCGGTCGAAACGGTTACACGTCCGGGCACTATGAACAGACCGTTCTCGTCAGACATTATCTCGAGCGCCTTGATCAGATTTTCGAAATTCAGGAACGGCTCGCCGGCACCCATCGCGACGAGATTCGTCCCATGCGGCGTTTCGGCACCGACGCCATAGACATCATTTAGAACGAGGATGATCTGATCGACGATCTCACCGACGGTCAAATTTCTCAATAGTCCAAGCTTTGCGGTCAAACAAAAATCACATTTCAGAGGGCAGCCTGACTGCGAAGAAAAACAGATCGTATCGCGGCCTTCGGTGGGAATGAAAACGGTTTCGACCGGCATGCCGTCGCGAGTCTTGAGAAGAAAACGGCGGGTCCCGTCTTCGGAAACGTACTTTGATTCGACCGTCAAAACGGAAGGTTCGGCGATCGCCGCAAGTTTTTCGCGAAACGCTTTCGGCAGGTCGGTCATTTCCTCAAACAGGTGCAGCCGCCGTTTGTGAAGTTGTTTGAAGATCTGCCGGGCGCGATAGGCCGGCTCGCCGATCTCAGTAACAAGATCTTCGAGCTCGGCGGGCAGCAGCCCGGTTAAATGCGCTTTTTCGGTCACGGCTTCTAGTTTATCGTATCTCGACCGGACCGGCACGAGGGCCGGTTGATCGCCAATCGTTGCTTCGTGCGGTTAGTGTGTTTAGTGGTCTGCTTTGAAAAAGGCGGGAACCGCGAAACACACTAACCGCACGAATGAGATTCAAGAAACTTAAACTCGCGAACACTTTTGACGTAGAATTACTCCATGAAAAAACTATTGTTGCTCATCGTTGCGGTAATTCTTATTTCTACCAATGCCATGGCTCAAACAACCCTGAAAGATGCGGATCCGAAAGATGTTGCCTCACTCGACGCGATCATGAAGGCTGTCTACGACGTCATCTCCGGCGACTCCGGAAAGGCCCGCGACTGGGACCGTTTTCGCTCGCTGTTCCACAAGGACGCTCGCCTTATCCCGAGCGGAAAGAATGCGCAGACCGGTGCGATCGGCGCACGCGTTCTGACGCCTGAGGATTACATCAAGGGAAGCGGGCCGTACCTCGAAAAGAATGGTTTCCACGAACGTGAAGTCGCTCGACACATAGATATGTACGGCAACATCGCCCAGGTGTTCTCAACGTACGCCTCGTTCCATAAGTCGGACGACAAGGAACCCTTTATGCGCGGGATCAATAGTTTTCAATTGCTGAACGACGGAAAGCGCTGGTGGGTGGTAACGATCTATTGGCAAGCCGAAACGCCGGACAATCTTATTCCGAAACACTTTCTGAAAAGCGATAAGAAATAGAATCCGATCTCGCGCTTTAGTCGAATTACGAACGTTATGGCTGAACACATACTGAAGCGCGAAATCACCATTGAGCTGCCCCTCGCTGCCGTTTTCGAATTCTTTTCGCAAGCATTGAACCTGGAAAAGATCACTCCTCCAGACCTCGGCTTCAACATTGTCACGCCGCAGCCAATCGAAATGCGCGAGGGAACGATCATCGAGTATAGGATCAAGCTCAACGGGTTTCCGATGAATTGGAAGACCCTGATCTCGAAATGGGACCCGCCGAATGCGTTTGTCGACGAACAGCTTTCAGGGCCGTACAAACAGTGGATCCACCGGCACAGTTTCACCGCCCTCGATGCGAACAAAACGCTGATCGAAGACGAGGTCCGTTACCGACTCCCTCTCGAACCGTTCGGCGATGTCGCCAATTTCTTTATCGAACGACAGTTGAAGTACGTTTTTGATTTTCGGGCGAACGCGGTTGAGGAATACTTCGGCGTTTCTAGCAATAAGCAATAAGCAATGGGTTTTCTCTGCTTACCGCTCACCGCTTACTGCCTACTGCTGTCGGCCATTCTCCGCAAAAAATAAATTCAGCCTGTCCGGTCAGAAGGATCTCGCCATCGTCGCGCCAATCGACTTCGGTCGTGCCTCCAGGCGAACGAACCGAAACTCGTCGGCCCGTCTTTCCCGTAAGAGCAGACAAGACCGCTGCGCCGCTCGAGCATGTGCCCGAAGCGGAAGTCTCTCCGGCACCGCGCTCCCAGATTCGCAATTCGATGCTTTTGTCGTCGACCACTCGGACGAACACGATGTTCGCACGCTCCGGGAACATGGCGTGCGTTTCCATCACACGGCCGTACCGTCGCCAGTCGGGATCGAAATCGCCGACAAAAATACAAGCGACCGGATTACCGACGTTTACGCCTGAGAAAAAGAACTCACGGCCGTCGACATCGATCTCTCGGTCGATAACTGATTCGGCGGCGGCACCGACAACCGGAATCTCACTGGACCTGAACATCGGCTTTCCGATCTCGGCCTTGAACAAATATTGACCGTCGGAGATCGTCTCGAGAAGTGTGTAGCTCTTTATGCCGCTGCGCGTTTTCAAACGCAGTGCCGATTCACTCCAAAGATCTTTGTAGTGAAGATATGCGACGGCGCAGCGGGTCCCGTTGCCGGAAAATCCTGCAGTGCTGCCATCAGGGTTGACGATCTCGCAGAAGTAGTCGGCGTCCGCATCCACTAGTTTTTCGAGTACCGCGATACCGTCCGCTCCGACACCGGTGTTTCGATGGCAGATGTCCATGGCAAGATCCGAAAGCGAGGCCGACGCGGGGATCTTCTTGCGCTCGATAACAATGTAGTCATTTCCAAAGCCGTGAAATTTACAGAATTCGATGGTGCTCATTTATTAAGATCGGGCGAGAAGAAAAACGATTTGATTTTCATAGACGGGTTGAATAATAGTAGCACTCCGGAATAAATCAAATTATGGCTCCTTTGATTTTTTTGTTTGGGACTTTTGCCGTGCTGTATTTCGCCGACCGCTACGTGTTGGACGGGCGATTGGGTCGTTCTTTTATCGGCCG
>JBBKXD010000128.1:0-4427 GCA_037969295.1 Pyrinomonadaceae bacterium
GGTAAGCAGATTGAGTTTCGTTCCCTCGTCCTGCTTGATAACTTTTAGAATCTCGGTTTCGGTCAGCTCAGTCGAAAGAATTGTACTCAGGCCATCACCATTCTCGATATTAAAAACCGAATGCAGTCGGGGCCGACGCATGTCGGCGTCGATGATCAGGACCTTAGCCCCGGTCTGAGCGAGGCTGATCGCCGTATTCGTCGCCGTTGTGGTCTTTCCTTCGGAAGGCAAACTTGAAGTGATCAACAACGATTTGGGCGCGTGACCGGCAGTCGAAAGAAGTATCGACGTCCGGAGCTGACGATATGCTTCGGCGAGTGATGAACGCGAATCTGCATAGATCAGCAATTCAGAATTCTGCTGGTCTTCAATTTCTTCATTCGACGCTCCGACCAGTAAGAGCTTGCGTTTCGGAATCGAATCGATCGTCGGTATCGCCGCGAGAGCCGGAAGCTGAAGGTACGTTTCGATCTCTTCGGTAGTACGGATCGTGTCGTCGAGATACTCAAGAAATAATGCCAGTCCCATCCCGAAAAGCGTAGAAAGGAACAAGGCGGCCATGACGGTCATCAGCCTGCTTGGCGATACAGGTTGCTCCGGCGGGATGGCGAAACCGGCGACGCTGATATTGTTATCCGAGCCTTGCGAAGCGACGTCGTTCGAGCTTTGCTGCTTGCGAAGATTCTCGAGGAAGCCTCGGTTTGTATCGATCGTCTGTTCGAGCAGTCTGAGACGGACGCCTCCGACATTCTGGACCTGCGCTTCATTATACTGAGCGTCGTATGCCGATTTGATCTTGTTCTCCTGCGCCAGAGCCTGTTGATACTTTGTACGTAGATTCTCCACGAGGACCTTTGCCGTCCGATCACGCAGCGACTGAACTTCCTCGTTATTTTTCTCGACGACCTTGGCAAGCGACTCTTCGAGACTGCGGATCATCGTGTCCTTCTCGAGAATCTCCGGAGCGGACTCTTTGTACTCCTGAAGTAGCCGTGCTCTTTCCGAACGGATCTCGGAGATCCTCTTCTGAGTATCATTCTTCAGGGCCTGGACGTTGTTTTCACGCTCGGTTATGAACCGTCCGCTTTCTTGTTCGGCGCGAGCTCGAATGCTCTCGGGCGAATCTTTTACAGCAAAATATTCGGCTTCGGCTATTTTTCGTTGATTCTCGGCGACGAGGAGATCCTTATTCAATCCGGCGAGACGATCGAGGACGATAGTTTGTTCGCCGCTCGTCTTTAAAATCCCTTCGCTTTTCTTGAGCTCGACCAGTTCGAGTTCGCCGGACCTTATTTCCGACTGCAGATCCGTAATACGCTTCTGCAGGAAATCGCTGGTCTTTCGACCCGTACCGGACCGCTTGTTCTGATTTGCCGTGACAAAAGTTTCTCCGATGCTGTTGACGACAAACGCCGCAAGCTGTGGATTCGTGTGCCGGAACGAGATCTCGATGAGGCGTGTGTCTTTCACCGTGGCGCGCGATTCGCGAACCGGCTCAACACTCATGCTTTTTCTAATGATCTCGACATACGGCGCCAATCTTACCGCGTCAGCGATCTCGTCGGATGAGATAAGCGAGGAATTTGCCGCAATTGAAATGTCCTCTGAATTTGAGTCCTTCTTCGGGTCGCTCGCGAGTCCGATCGTTCTCAGCATGGAACGCAGGATTCCCGTCCCTTCGGCCTTTGCCGTCAGGAATTCTTTGTTCGTATCGAGGCTGTGCTCCTTTACGACCTGGCGCAGCAAGCCCTCGGAATCCAGAAGTTGAAGCTGGGTATTGAAGTAAGACGGATCTGGATTTGAAAGAGGCCGCTGCCGATCGTTTGTAACCAGATCGGGGTTCATCTGTTCGAGATCGACTTGGATCCGCGCCGCAGCGGAATACATATTCGGCTTGCGGGCCATGTAGATCGCGGCGAGCGTGGTTACCAAAACAGCGATGCCGGCGACCAGCCAAAGTCGCTTCCGTATCGCTTTCCAGTAATCCAGCAGCTGAAACCCTTCGGGTCCGTAATTCTCGCGGTACGCTGGATAACGACCCGATCCGGGTATGATTTGCGGCTCAAAATGCCTTTCCAGTTCAACCGGCTCGTTGAGCGGTTTCTGGATAATGTCACGAGTCTCTTTCATTCTCTGATTTTCTATTTACTAGGGTACCCGATAAAAGAGCGAGGGTAGTCCGTTCGTCAGCGATTTGCCGATCGTGTTTAATATGCTTTTTGCCTTGTCCTCGCTGACGGCTACGACGTCATTGGGTTCGAGAAATGGATCGGGGACCTTTCTTTTATTAATATCATCCAGATCGTAGATCAGTTCCTCGCGCTCGGTACCGCCCGGCTTCTGACGCAGGACACGGATCTTTCCTTTGTCCGAAGCAGCCTTGAGACCCTCAGCGGAAACGATTGCCTGGGTAAGCGTTATCGGCTCCTTCATTTCCACCGTCCCCTGCTTGTTCACATTTCCGTAGACGTAAACAAGGTCGGCCTTCATCACCGAAATAATATCGCCCGGCCGAAGGACGAGATTCTCTTTTGCCTCGAGGACGTCTTTCAGACGGAAATCGAGAAGCGCAATGTCGTCACTATCGCCGGTTGGTGCCTCGTTCAACTTGCAGTTCGAAGTGCTGCCCGTTCTCGCCACAAGAATGCGAGTGCCGGCTTCCTTCGACGGGCCGCCCGCTTCCGCTATTAGCTCGAGCAATCTGACGCGACGACTGACCAGATACTGTCCCGGCTTTTCGACAGCGCCGATAACAGCGAACGCCCGAGATCTCTGTACAACGGCGACAACATTCACCTCAGGATTCTTCAAGTAGTCCTTCCGGTATGCGTCGGCGACGTCATTTGCCAGTTCCCGCTCGGTCTTACAAATCGCGACGACCGGCTCGTTCAACCTAAATAAATTGATCGTGCCGTTCGGATTAACGTTGACGCGTTGCGTTAAGTCGGCGTGCCTGAATACTTGGATCTCGAGCTGGTCTTGAAACCCGATACGATAACGCTCGTCTTTTGGCTCGGCTACGGCAAAGGGATCGGACGATTTGATCTCAGACGCCTTTGGCATGACAGGATCAGTGGTCTGAGCCGAAACGAAAGAGGTAAAAGCTACACAAAGCGCGCACAAAAAACAGAAATTGATAAGGGCTCTCATTTTATTAAACTCCATAAAAGCTGAAGGCAGACCTTTTGAACTGCGCCTTTGATTGTACCGCCGTATGTAAAGTTGTTTATGAATTAATGTTAGCGCAACCTAAAATACTTGTAAGGAAAGTAGTTTAGCAGACAAAATAGGCTTTGAAAACCACCAATTTTAAAACTTAGCGGAATTTAGCTAAACTCGAAAACACACGTCGAACCCGCCCCTTTTATGGAAAATGCGACGCCGATGCTTCGGCAGTACCTCGATATAAAAAAACTCTACCCGGGAACTCTCCTTTTCTTCCGGTTGGGCGATTTTTACGAGCTTTTCAATGAAGACGCGATCACGGGTTCACGCGAGCTGCAGATCACGCTAACGGCCCGTCACAAGGATTCGCCTAATCCCATCCCGATGTGCGGCGTGCCGCACCACGCCGCGGCAAGCTACATCTCACGACTCGTACGGAAAGGCTATCGCATCGCGATCTGCGAGCAAGCTGAACCGGCAACCAAGGGCACAAAGCTTGTCCGTCGCGAAGTCGTTCGCGTTATTACCCCGGGCACCGCGGTCGACGAACAGCTCATCGATTCGGCTGAATCGGTATTTTTGGCGGTGGTATGTTCGGACGGCGACACGCATGGTGCCGCATTTCTCGATGTCTCGACGGGGATGTTTTCGGCAACTCAGGTTGCCGGGCCGAGCTCGTGGGACCAGGTGTGCGAGGCCATCGAGAGCTTTGCGCCGCGCGAGATTCTGTGCCCCACCGCTCTGGCTCGCCAGGTCAGACAAAGATTCTTTGGCTCCGATATGGACGCCCAACTGCCCGGAATGACGGGCGATTCGGTATCGGGCGATGCAAGCGGAAGAGCAGTGACCGAGCTCGAAGATCATTTTTTTGACGCCGCCGATGCCGCGGGCGTCCTGAATCGGCAGTTTCGAGTTAATGCTTTGGACGGTTTTGGATTGGCGGGCCGAGCGCAGGCGATCAGGGCAGCCGGTGCCGCGTTGAAGTACGCAAAGGAAACGCAAAAGGCGGCCGCCGAGCACATCACCGATATCTCATATTTCGAATCGCGAGATGCGATGGTCCTCGATCCCGTCACGCTTCGTAATCTCGAGATCGTCGATGCACGCGGCGAAACCAACCACACTCTCTTTCACATCCTGAATAATTCGATCACGAGCATGGGCTCAAGATTATTGAAGTCGTGGCTCGTGCGGCCGTCGATAAAGCGCGGCGAGATCCAGACGCGGCAAGCGGCCGTAACCGAGCTCGCCGACACGATGCT
>JBBKXD010000129.1:0-5611 GCA_037969295.1 Pyrinomonadaceae bacterium
TCTGCTTTCCGGCTACAGTCTAACAATCGTCGCCTTGCTTCCGTTTCTAACCGTCTCGTTCAACGCGTTGCGTGTGTCCACGATCAGCTTCGCTTTCTCACAGATCCCGCGATAGTCAATGCCCGTGTGCTCGGTGCAAATGATGACGCAGTCGGATTCGCGAATGATCTCATCCGTCAACTCACTATTTCGAAGCGGCTCACCATCGCCGATCGTGTACGCGTGATCGAATGTGATCTCCGGCACGAACGGATCGTGGTATGAAACTTCGGCTCCGCGGGCGCGAAGGAGATCGATGATCGATAGCGCGGGCGACTCACGCATGTCGTCGATGTCTTTTTTGTAAGCGACGCCGAGGATAAGGATCTTCGATCCGTTGACGGCCTTCTTCTCGTTGTTCAGAGCGGTCTCAACCAGCTTCACGACATACGCCGGCATTCCCGAATTGACCTGTTCGGCGAGTGAGATGAACTGTGAATCGAATCCGTGCTGCCGGGCCTTCCACGAAAGATAATGCGGATCGAGCGGGATGCAGTGACCGCCGATCCCCGGGCCAGGATAGAACGCCATAAAGCCAAACGGTTTCGTCGCGGCTGCCCGCACGACCTCCCATGTATCGATGCCAAGGGTGTTGCACAGCCGGGCCATCTCGTTTGCCATGCCGATATTGATGGCGCGAAACGTGTTTTCCCAGAGCTTGCAAGCTTCGGCGACACGTGCTGATGAAACCGAATGTACTTCGTCAACGATCTCGCCGTAGAGCATAGACGCGACGTCGGTCGAATCTTTCGTCACGCCGCCAACGACCTTTGGAATGTTATGCGTTTGAAATTCCGGATTTCCCGGATCGACACGCTCCGGTGAGAATGCGAGTAGAAAATCTTCGTCAAGCTTGAATCCCTTCTCCTCGAACATCGGCAAAAGGACTTCGTCGGTCGTTCCCGGATATGTCGTCGATTCGAGGATCACCATCTGCCCGCGTCGCATGTATTTCTGGATCTCTTCGCCCGCTGCGATGATGTAGGACATGTCCGGGTCCTTCGTTTTTCTCAGCGGAGTCGGAACGCAGACGATAATAACGTCGCATTCGGAGAGCTTGCTGAAGTCCGTCGTCGCTGAAAGGTGTCCTTCGTCGACACATTTCTTAACATTCTCATCGGGAACATCGACAATATACGAACGGCCCGCGTTGATCCCGGCCGCCTTTTTTTCATCGACTTCGAAGCCGATCCCGCGAAATCTCTTGAGCCCGAATTCGACGATCAGCGGCAGCCCGACGTAGCCCAGACCGATGACACCGATACAAGCGCTTCTTTCCGAGATCAATTTTTCCAGTTCGTTCTTTATCATTATGAGTGAGATTAGGGTACAAAATTTCTGAGGATAATTATATGTGCCGAGAAGGCGGTACAAAGCAAAATGTTAAGTTACGGCACCGGTAAGTCTTAGTCAAGAGCTTCGTGGATTGTGTTAAGATGTACTTCACCGGCCGCCTCCACTAGGCCAGCGCAAACCCGAAGGTCAGATTTCTTCCATAATCCATTCAGATGAGTTTCGTTATCGAATCGGAAAATCCGGTTGTCAAAGCCGTCATCGAAGGCACGGCGCCCCGGCCCGCACGACTCGCAGCGGCACGCGGAATCCTGCCGCTGCCCCAGCTCGATCTGCTTAAAGTACTTGTCGCATTTGCGAACTCCGATGACACCGAGCTGTCCGGCCATGCGAGGCAGACCATCAGGATGCACGATACCGAAACGCTGAACGTGCTGGTACGGTCAGATGAAATACCGGTACCACTTCTGACCTACCTCGCGACCGTCGGCGAGCTGCCGAAAAAGATTCACGAGTCGATCATCTTGAATGCCCGGACACCCGTCGGTGCAATCGTAAGGTTCGCCGGCGAAACCAAGAGCCCCGAGTTACTCGACGCTATCTCGCTCAATCAGCAGCTGCTCATCCAATCTCCGGCAATCATCGAGGCTATTCTCAAAAACCCGAACCGCAGTTCCGAAGCGGAGCGCCGTGCAGCCGAAACCAAAAGGGAATTTTTCGAAAAGAAGCGCGGCCAGCAGCAGATCGCAAACGAGTTGCGGGCGCAGGGCAAAGAAGCCGCGGCGGAATTCATCGAGAATGGCGAGTTCGACAGGCTCGGCATCAGTGAGGAGGATGCTTTATTTCTTGCCGAACACATTGTTATACCCGACAACGAAACCGATGACAGCTGGCTGGGGCTCGAGTTTATCGAGGAGATCTACGAAGAGACACCGGAACAGCGTCAGGCGATCGTTAACAAGATCCTGGGTGAATTCAAGTCGGAGGAAATGGACACGCCGAGCGAGCGGATATCCATCATCAACCTGATCATGAAGATGGGAATGAAGGACCGCACACAAATGGCGATGAAGGGCGATCGCGAGGCGCGAAACATACTGATCCGCGATCCGAACCGCATTGTCGCACAGGCGGTGGTTAACAACCCCCGCATCACCGAGCAAGAGATCGAAAAGATCGCCGCCATGCGCTCGATCACCGAAGACATCCTGCGTCAGATCGCGACGAGTCGCCAGTGGTCGCGCAGTTACGCGATCGTTCACAATCTTGCCCGAAACCCGCGGACGCCGATCGCGAATTGCATGAACATTCTGTCGCGGCTTCAGCTCAAGGACCTCAACGGCCTGGCGAAAAATCGAAATGTCTCCGATGCAGTTCGCCGTCATGCAATGCGTCTATCACAGGCCCGCGCCGGGAAATAGTAGAAAGTTGAAAAGTGAAAAAGTGAAAAGGTGAAAAAGTGAAGGGGTGCGAAGGTTAGAAATCTTCGTCACGATTTCTAACTTTTTCACCTTTTCACCTTTTCACCTTTTCACTTTCGTCTACAACAACTCGCTGACTCGGCCTGTCTTGACGTATGAGCCTGCGAGATCGGTGACGGTGTGGCTCGCGGCTCCGAGCCACATTCCGACAAAGATCGCAGTCAAGCCGCCCGGCCCGAGAACTACATCGGAGTACCGTCGCAGCGTGGACCAGGCGCGCGGAAAATCCCATACGGTAGAAATTTCACCGCCCGCGAGAGTCGTGTAAGCGACCATTAATACAAATGCGAGACACGTCGCGACGCCCATGAAGTAGACGACGCGGAGAAACGTCCCGAGAATTAAACCGTGCGACCACCGCGATCGATGTTTGAAGAAGCTTCGGTACGGAAACCACAGGAGCTTGAGGAATTTCCACCGTGAATATTGCTTTGAAACGGTGTCGAGGTCCGGCCCAAACATGAATCCCCCAAACAAAAATCCAACTGCGGCGACTGTCGAAAGCCATATGTCGTGAGTCGCGAGAAATGTCGCTCCAAAAACCGGGCCGGCAAGGATTAACGTGATCGCGTCATGGGTTTTCCCGCTGGGCATAAGTTTCTTTGTAAGAACAATTTAACCGGAAAAGGTAAGGCTATTGTGCCAGTTTCGGGACAGGTTTTCCACAACGCCTCTGGAAAAACTGTCGGCTTCTGGTAGAATCATCATTCCACTTCATTGAGGAGATGTTCCCACCGGTCCGAGCCGGTGCGCTCGGGATGCCAAATTTTTGGGGAAAATTGCTAACGACGCTCGAAATGATCAAGTTTGAGCACACGCTATTTGCCCTTCCGTTCGCATTTTTGGGAGCCATATTGGCCGCGGGCGGCCTTCCGACCCTCTGGCAGATAATTTGGATCACTGTCGCCATGGTCGGTGCTCGATCTGCCGCGATGACCTTTAACCGCATTATCGACGTCGATTTTGACGCCGGCAATCCACGGACATCGAACCGCGAGCTCCCGAGCGGAAAACTCTCCGTTGGCTTTGCCTGGGCGTTTCTTTTTGTCTCGATAGCGGTGTTTCTGCTCGCCTCGTACATGCTGAACTGGTTGACCTTCGCCCTTTCACCCGTCGCATTACTCAGTGTTCTCGGTTATTCCTACGCCAAGAGGTTCACTGCGTTTTCGCACCTGATGCTCGGCTGGGCTCTCGCGATCTCGCCGACAGCGGCGTGGATCGCGGTTCGCGGGACCATCGATTCGGCAGTTCCCATCCTGCTGTCGCTGCTTGTGCTGATGTGGACTGCCGGATTCGACGTGATGTACGCGTGTCAGGACCAAGAATTTGATAAAAGGGCCGGATTGCGGTCGATCCCGGCCCGTTTTGGCGTTAAGAATTCGCTTTGGATTGCGCGTTTATTCCATCTTCAGGCATTCATAGCGTTGTTATTGCTTTACTTAGTGACTGGCTTGGGCTGGCCGGCGTTTGCCGGAGTGATCCTCGTCGCGGGGCTGCTAATTTACCAGCACACGCTAGTCTCCGCAAAAAATTTAAGCCGAATGAACGCTGCGTTCTTTACAACCAATGCCTTTGTTAGCGTAATATTGTTCATATCCTTTTCGGTGGCGGTTTTTACCGCAAAGTAGTCGCTTATGTCGTATAGGAAGCGGAATATTGCTTGTGTCGAATCGATGTGGAATGGCCATATCGAGAATAAACTCAACGTTTTACCCACGTTAGAGCTGATCTCGAAGACAATGGAGTCTAAGTTCAGCCACCTGACATGCAATACGCGGGAAGAACTGCAGTACAACCTTAATCTGCTCTGCAAGAGAAATTACGGCGTGCTCTATTTTGCGTTTCACGGCTCACCCGGCCGTATCCACCTGCACCGCGACCGCGTAAAGCTGCCGGAGCTCGCCGGAATGATGAATCACCGCTTCACGAACTGGATAATTCACTTCGGTACATGCAGCACGCTTCGAAAGCCGACTGCGGTGAGAGACTTTGTTGAGCAGACGCAGGTCGCGATGGTCACGGGCTTTACGCGAGATGTCGATTGGATCGAATCGTCGTGTTTCGAGCTGCTGCTATTCAAGGCGTTTCACACCTTCAAGAGCCCGCGGGTTGTTATCAGACATCTCCAGCAGAAATATCCGGACCTGGTCGAATCGACGGGGTTCAAATTCTTCCCTGAGATAGATATGTCGGAAACCCGGAGTGGGAAACCTTACTGCTACGGGACAACATTCAAGGGCAAGAAGAAGCGATAGGTGTGCCAATTGGCCCAGCTCCGTCAGGAGCGGCATGTTGGTAGAAATTACGGTTTAAGAAAGAATGAGCTCCGTAGGAGCGACACGTGTATGTGTCGCTCCTATGGAGCTTGTTTTTATACCGGCCGCTTCTACCAATATGCCGCTCCTAACGGAGCTGAAAAGATGAAGCGACTCAAAACTAGTAACCAGAAAACTAACCCAGCGTCTCGGGAACTTTCAACTTCGTCCCGATTTTCTTATTGAGCTTCTCAACAAAATAGGCCGACAGCAGTGGCGATTCCGCTTCGACATTCTGGTGGACAAAGAAGTAGAGACGCCGCATTCCCTGCTTCTTCCATTTTGCGAGCCGTTCGACCCACTCGTCGAGGCGCGTGTAGTCCGAAGGATGATTGGCGCCGACCCATCTGACGAACGGCGTCGACGTCGTCATTCGCATGTGCATCAGATCGCGGCGGCCGGCCGTGTCAACGAGGATATTCGTTATTCCTTTCGATTCGAGAAGATTGTAGAGCTGCGATGACACTTCCGGATCGTTGTGCC
>JBBKXD010000130.1:0-16590 GCA_037969295.1 Pyrinomonadaceae bacterium
CGCAGGCATCCTTGCCTGCAACGTCGCGGCTTCCGCGGCGTCGTGCCCTCGTGATCTCGAACTATGATCGCTTTTTCGTGCTTCGCACTCATGCAGGCAAGGATGCCTGCGCTCCAGTCATGCGCTCCACTCCGTGTAAAGAATTGTAAGATGCCAAGTATTGATCTCTGTTTTGACGTAAAATTTCTCAGGATGAACAAGGTTCTGATTATCGATGATGACGTAGAGCTATGCGATCTCGTATCGGAGTATCTGACGGCCGAAGGATTCGAAACGGCCGCCGTTCACGACGGCGAGGCTGGACTCGCCGGAGCTCTTTCGGGTGAATACGATCTCGCGATCCTCGATGTCATGCTTCCGAAGCTAAATGGGTTTGACGTCCTCAAAAATTTGCGCGAAAGATCGGGCCTCCCCGTATTGATGCTCACCGCCCGAGGCGACGACACGGAGCGAATTGTCGGACTTGAGATCGGGGCCGATGATTATCTTCCTAAACCGTTCAATCCGCGCGAACTTGTGGCGAGGCTGCGGGCGATCTTGCGGCGGGCCACGGCTGAAAGCGGCAATACCGTGTCAGCCGAAAAGATCGCAATCGATGACCTCGAACTGTCCGCGTCGTCCCGTTCGGTCAAACGAAATGGCGAGGATCTGCCCGTAACATCCGTCGAATTTGATCTGCTTTCCGCTCTGCTCCGCGAGGCCGGTAAAGTTGTTAAAAAAGAAGATCTGAGCGAGAACGTGCTCGAGCGACGCCTATCGCCATACGACCGAAGCCTCGACATGCACATCAGCAACGTACGAAAAAAACTTGGCCCGCGAGCGGACGGTTCGGAAAGAATAAAGACCGTAAGGTCGGTTGGATACATCTATACAGTGCCGTGAATCTTTTCTTAAAAATATTTCTGTGGTTTCTTGTCGCCAGTGCTGTCATGGTCGGCGTTGTTATGTTCCTTAACTGGACCGTAACGACCGAGCCGGTCGTCAGCCGCTGGCAAAGCTCCATCCGAAATCAGACAAGTCTTTACGCGGCGACCATAAGTCAGATCCAGAGCGCACAGGGAGACGCAGGTGTCCGCGAGTTTTTGGATCGCATTCGCAATGTCGAAACCGTCACCGAGGTCAACGTCGTTCATCGCGACGGAAGCCTCTGGCTGTCCGATGCGAATGATGTTTCCAGCTATCGTGGCCTGATCGGCACAGCGTTCGATAGTTCGGCTGTTGAGCTAGAGCTTAGCTCGACCGATACGGCGCTGACGGCGAAGAGTTTCAGGCTGGCGAATGGTGACGAGTATGCTGTCGTAATCCGTTGGGACAGACTCCGGCCGGTCCCTTTCTTCGGCGAATCGCAGCTTAGATTGATACGCTACGCGGCGCTTTTGCTGACGGCGCTTCTGGTCTGCTACGCGCTGGCCCGATACCTTTCGTCGCCGATCCAAAAGATACGACGGGCGACGCAAAAGCTTGCCGAAGGAGACCTGAGCACGCGGGTAGGCGACGAAGTCGGCAACAGGCGGGACGAACTCGCGGTCCTCGCAAAGGACTTTGACGTGATGGCGGAGCGGATCGAATCACTCGTCACATCGCAGCAAAGATTGTCTCGAGATGTGTCACACGAGCTGCGGTCGCCACTGGCTCGCATGGCTGTTGCGCTCGAGATAGCGAAACAAAAATCGAACGGCGAGGCATCTCCGGTACTCGATCGGATCGAGGCCGAATCGAGTCGCCTTAATGAAATGATCGGGCGGCTGCTGACGCTTTCGCGTCTCGAGACCGGTGCGCAGGATTTCGAACGGGCCGAGATCGATCTCAAAGCGCTTGTCGAACAAACCGTCTCCGATGCGGATTTCGAAGCGACGGCGGTCGGCAAATCCGTGCGCATCACGCATGCCGACAAATGCAGCATTGTTGGCAGCGACGAATTAGTCAGCAGCGCGGTCGAGAACGTGCTTCGCAATGCGGTTAGGTACACGCGTGACGGAACCACCGTTGATGTATCGCTGACCAGCAAAGATGGAAAGGCGACGGTTTCGGTTCGTGATCACGGCGGTGGCGTACCGGAAGAGGAACTTACCAATTTGTTCAGGCCCTTCTATCGCGTCGGCGAAGCACGAGACCGCGGTTCCGGCGGTACGGGCCTCGGCCTGGCGATCGCCGAACAGGCGATCAAAGCTCACAAGGGCCGGATAGCGGCCAGGAATGAAGACGGCGGACTCATTGTAGAGATGAGTTTCGAGTGCGGGTGAGGGTTCAGAGTCTGATGAATCATGCACCCCAGCCGGTAGGACGTTAGCGGCAATAATGACGTCTTGGCTCTGGCCAAGTCTCTTTGAATTGCCTCCGTCTTCAGACGGAGGTAGGTGGCCAAAAAAATATTCGGCTTCAGCCGAAGGTATTCTTAGCGAGCGCCTTTGATTTATTCGGCTAAAGCCGACCCTATTACTTGTCCTTACCTCCGTCTAAAGACGGAGGCAATTCATACGTCGAAAGACGGAGGCAATTCATAAAGCCGTAGCTCAATTGCGCAGCCCTTTCAATATTGTCGCGTTTCTAATTTCGGAGATATCTAAACCGGCTCGTTTCTTCGGCGGGCGTCGGCGAATGATTTGATCGCCAGAATGACGAACAGAAGGCACACCAAGGCCATCGAGACCTGCGATACGACGGCGGCGTTGTAGCTCAGCTCACCGAGCTTCGACACCAGCCGCCCCGCACTTGCAAGAAACCCGAGCAAAGCAACGATGACCGCAGCGTGCATGAGATGCTTCCGCAAGCCTTCATTCATGCGGGCAAATATCCCAAGCAAAAGCAGCACGACCCCGACCGCTGCGGGGATAAGAGCGGTCATACTCGGGTGATTTGTCATCACGCCGTTGACGTATCCTAAGATTCCGATCAGCACGAGGAGCGTGCCGCATGCGATTGATGTTGATGGCATAAATTCTAAGTCCCAAGTCTCAAGTCTCAAGTCTCAAGTCCCAAGTCCCAAGTCCCAAGTCCCAAATCTTTCGACTTGAGACTCTGGGACCTGGGACTCTGGGACTTATTTCTGTACCGGTAGCACGATGGCGGACATAGTCTTGCCGCCGTAATAAACTCGCTGGGTCGCTTTCTGAAAATCCGCTTTTGTCGCCATCTGATAATTGGCGACAAACTTCTGCGGGTTACGAGCGACCAGCGGAAACCATGTGCTCTGGATCTGCACCATTATCCGATGTCCTTTTTTGAAAGTGTGAGCAACACCCGGCATCGTGAAAGCCAGAGACGTTGCCCGATTCGGCACGAGCGGAACCGGCTTCTCGAAGCCGTTGCGAAACCGAGCCGGCATCGGCTCACCGCGGAGCAGCATTTCATATCCGCCGGGCTTGAAAACGCTCCACGCCGAATTTTCGTCCGGTTTCAATCGCTCGGGCTGGCCATTCGGCAGAGTCTTGCCCGTCGCCGGATAATTGTAGCCATCGGGAAAAACATCTATCAGCTTGACGACAAAATCCGAATCGGTTCCGGACGATGAAATAAATAGCGAAGGCTTGATATCGCCGGCGACCGTTACGTCCTGAGCAAGCGGCTCGGTCTGATAAACCAATACGTCGGGCCGGGTCGAGGCGAACCTCTGGTCCTCGGTCATAAAGTCGCGAGGGTAATTCCGCGTGATCTTCTGAGTGTAGGGAACCGGGTTTATGGGATCCGAAACGTATTCGTTAAATCCGGTCGCGACGCGGGGAGCGGTAAACGACAATCCGCCGTTCGGTGTCAGATAGAGTGCCGTATCTGTTCCGTTGGTCGGCTCGTAATTCTCGAAAGACCTCCACTCATGCGAACCGGTATCGAACAAGTTCACTTCCTTGATGGCGGAAATGTCGCCCTTGTCCTTTAAGAAATAATCAAAAAATGGCAGCTCCATGTTCCGGCGGTAATAGTCGCCGGTTTTCTGTTCGAAGTATGCAGTGCCGAGCCAGTCGCCGTCGTTTCGCGACCAACCGCCGTGATCCCAAGGGCCGACGACGAGCACGTTAAATATCCCGGGATTTTGCCTTTCGATATGCTGGTATGTGTGCAACGCGCCGTATAGATCCTCATTGTCATACCATCCACCGACCGTCATCGTCGCGCATTTGATGTTCTTCAATTTCGGGAGAATGTTGCGGTCCTTCCAGTACTGGTCGTAGTTCGGATGCTGCATCATCTCGTCCCAGTCCGCCATTCGGTAACCTATGCCCTGGGCAAGAGCGTCGGCCGTTTCCTTTAATCCGCCGGTGTTCAGGAAAAAGTCATAGCCGTCCTGCGTGTCGCGGCCCTTCCAGGGTTTGATGTAGCTCGGATCCGAGGTCGGCGTCGGGCGCGGCTGAAAGAACGTGTAGAACCAGAAGTTTTGAGTCAGGAACACGGCGCCGTTATGGTGAATATCGTCGCCATGGAACCAATCCGAGACCGGAGCCTGGGGAGAGCACGCTTTCAAAGCGGGGTGTGAATCGATCGAACCTGCCGAGGTATAAAATCCCGGGTAGGATATTCCGTATGTTCCGACACGCCCGTTATTGTTAGGAATGTTCTTGATTAGCCAGTCGATCGTGTCATATGTGTCGGTCGACTCATCCGTCTGTTGTGGAGTGTTGTTGGCGATGTCGGGCCGCACGTCCACGAAATCTCCTTCACTCATCCAGCGGCCGCGGACGTCCTGAGCAACGAAAATATATCCTTCCCGAGCGAACAGTTCATCGGGCCCGAGCCGGCCGGGAAACTGGTCCTTGCCGTCCTTGCCTTTACCATATGGTGCGACACTGTACGGCGTTCGGTTTAGCAGGATCGGATATTTCTGAGACTTCTTTTCCGGCGTATAGATCGCGGTGAACAGCTTCACGCCGTCCCGCATCGGGATCATTACCTCGCGTTTTTCGTAATTGTCCCGAATATATTCTGCGAGATCTTTTTGGGCTTGGGTCTGTTGCGTAAATACAGCCGTCGCGATGGTCAAGATAAAGATCAGCGAAACAAAGATTCTCGTTTTCATAAACTTAGTTCAATTGGGGATTCGGAACAGACTAATCTTCTAATACTTTAATCGAAAAGAAAAGGCGATCGCGATCCGCGAGGGTCACCGGCGCATCTCGTCGATCATGTCGGCGATCGTTTGTTTGAGATGTGCCGTCACGACTTCGTAGATGCGCTCATTGTTCGTTGATCGTGGTTCGTCGTTCGTTAAATTCAGTATCCCTTCTTCACCGACGACTGAAGACCGATCGCTGACAACGTCTCGAGCGTAAAACGGTGTTCCGATCCGGATCTTCACTTTAGCCGGCCGGATCTGTAGAGTGCGGCGGCCCCAGACTTTGTGCAGGCCGTCCATCGCCACGGGAACTATCGGCAGATCGAGCTCGGTCGCGAGGATCGCCGCGCCCTTTTTGAATTTGTGAAGCTCACCGTCGTATGCCCGTTCGCCTTCGGGATACATGTTCAGGATGCGGCCGCGTTTGAGTCCGATCGCGCCGGCTTTCATTGCCTTCATCAATTGCGTGTCCGGGTCGACCGGAACGACGTGCAGCATCTCCGCGATCCATCCCATCAGACGCGTCTGGAAGAATTCGCTCGCCCCGACGTGGAACGTGTTCTTGAACAATTCGAACGAATAAGTTGAGCAGAGAACGAACGGATCGAGAAAGCTCTGATGATTCGGACAGATCAGGAACGGGCGTTTCATCGATTTCAGGTTTTCGAGACCGCTAACCTCGAGCCGCATGAAGACGCGGCTGAAAAGATTGAAACCCTTATACACAGTGAAGGCGAAGAGCAAAAAGATCGGGCGGCTTTGGAGAGCTTTTCGGAGCTCCGGAATGTCGTCGTCGGCGGTTTTGATGATCGTCGACCAGTTGAGGTCGGAGCCGACTGCGGTAGCGGGCGGTTGACGTTCACTGCCCTCGGACTTCTTCGGATCGAGGCTTAAACCGCCCGCTACCGCAGTCGGTTCTGACCCGTTCACGAGCGCGATCACATCTCTAACGCTCAGCGCCTGAGCAGCGTCGTCGGCCTCGAACTCAGTCGAAAAAGCATGTTCGAGCGCGGCGAACGTTTCGGCACGAGCGAGCGAATCCAGGCCAAGATCGATCTCGAGATTCATCGACGGGTGAATTACATCCGTCTCGGGAGCGTTTGCTTTGATAATCGCGATGACCCTTGCAGCGGAAGATGCGGTGAGAAGTTCTCGATCCTCAGCTGTCAGTTCCCACACCTTGGTTTCTCTCGTACGACCATTGACCGAGCCCGTTTCGAATTCCTTCTTCAGTTCGAAACGCTTGATCTTCCGGGTGCCCGTTCGCGGCAGAGGCTCGGCGCGGATGATGTAGTCGCGGACACGCTGATACTCCGGCAGATCGCGTCCGAGATTGTCGAGAGCATAGCGTATCGCCTCTTTTGAGTTTGCGACCTTGGCCTGCTTTAGATACTCGAAGTCCGGTACGACGATCGCGGCAAGCTTTTCGGCCCCGGCATGCTGGGCGTTGTCATCACGCACACCGATGACCGCCATCTCTTCGACGAGCGGCGTTTTAAGATAATGGATCTCGAGATCTTCGGGGTGAACATTCTTTCCCGAGGGAAGAACGATGACATCCTTCGCACGGCCGACAATGAAAAGGTGTCCATCAGCATCGAACGTTCCAAGATCGCCCGAACGAAACCAGCCATCGTCCGTAAACGCCTCGGCAGTCGCCTGCGGATTCTTGTAATACCCGCTGAACACCATTCCGCCTTTTATCAAAACTTCGCCGACACCGTCTTTGTCGGTCGAGTCTAGTTTTACTTCAGCATTGAAAAAAGGCTTGCCAACGGAGCCGACGCGATTGTCTGTCTCGTAGGTCGCGGTCGCCGCCCCGGAGGTTTCCGTTAGCCCGTAACCCTGGATGATCGTGAAACCGAGTCGGTGAAAGTCGATGGCGACACCCTCATCGAAGCGCGAGCCGGCCGAGATCGCGATCCGCAGCCGTCCGCCGAAAGACTCGTGAATTTGTCCGAACATCCGCGGCCCGAGATTGATCGTAAACGAATCACGGAGAGCACCGTTCGCCGCAAGCATCGTCCTGAACAGCATGCGAAGGGCTTTCGGTTTGGCCGCGACGGCGTCGAATATCTTTTTGTGAAAGAGGTACCAAAGTCTCGGTACGGTCGTCAGGATGGTCGGCTTGAACTCCTTCATCGCACTGCCGAGTTCGGCAGGCGACAGCTCTTTGAGATAGCCGACCTCGCAGCCGTAGGTTGTCGCGACCCACAGATTAACGATCTGTAGATATGCGTGGAACAGCGGCAGCAAGCTGAGGATCTTTTCGTCGTCACGAAACGCCAGAACCTCGTTGATGCCATCCAGTTCCGCGAGAATGTTGCCATGCGTCAGCGGAACGCCTTTCGGAGTGCCCGTCGTGCCGCTCGTGTAGATCAAGAGAGCGATGTCATCGCCCGTGGCTGTCGGAGTGTTACTGGCATACGACTCGGGAAACGCCGTGGATGTCCAATTGGCAAAGTCGGGTGTGTTCCAAGCGACGGAGGTAACGTCGCGGGCGAGCTGCTTTTCTATCTGCTCAAATGTCTCTCTTGTCTCCGGCCCGATGAACGCGAGTTTCGCGTCCGAATTCTCGATGAAATTCTTCAGCGTTTCGATCTCGCCGTGCGGATCGAGCGGGACACAGACCGCTCCGCGATAGAGAATACCTAAATACGCGATCGCCCAGCCCGGATGATTTTCCCCGATAACCGCGACCCGGTCTCCAAATCCGACGCCTTCTTGTTCGAGGCGGAACGCGACCGACCTGACCGCACGCAGCGTCTCGCCGAAGGTGTAGATCTCGGCGTCGTCGCCCACGATGCGCATCGCGACCTTATCTGGACGGGCGTCGAAGGCATCGATCACGCGCTTGCAAAACGAATCCTGCATAGAGTGTCTTAATTTTCTACTAAATTGCGGGGTGGGGCAACACGGCTACTTTGGGACCCGCAGCTTCAGCGCGGCCGGGACGACCTCGTAGACGGCCGGAAGCTTGCCCGGCAATTCGCCGTCGATCTCGATGTGTATCTCCTGATCGGCGTTAAGCGGGCGAGCCTCGACCCGTCGTGCCAGCGTGTCCTTCACTTCCGGGAGTTCGAGATGCGTTCCGCGGTAGAGCGTGTATGCGTTAAGGATGATCTTCGCAGTGTTGATGTCGCCGATGTTGATGACGTCGAGGAAGCCGTCGTTAATTTTCGCTGCAGGGGCGATCTTCATCCCTCCGCCGAAATATCTGGCATTTGCGACACAGAAGTTGACTGTCTGCAGTGTGGTTTCTTCTTTGCCGTCGACACGCACGCGGACCGCCGTGGCACCGATCGCGACGACCTCCTGAAGAGTGGAAAGCGCGAAACTTGCCCGTCCGCGAACGCTATCCACCGGCAGCCAAGAGAGCGACGTGTTGCCCTTGACCCTTTCGATGATCGAGGCTGCGAGACCGAATGACGTGACATTTAAGAAGAATCGCTCGGCGGGTTGGTCGTCATGATCGACGAACGTGACCTTGCCGACGTCGATGAGTTTTGTATCGCCATTCTTTAGCGCCCGGGCCGCTTCGCGCGTTTCGCCCGGCATCCCGATAGTTCGACGAAAGTCGCCGCCGGTGCCCGAAGGGAAAATGCCCAGTTCGACGTCTTCGCCAGACTGCAAGATCCCGTTTGCGATCTCATTGATCGTTCCATCACCGCCACAGGCGATGAGAAAAGTCCGGCCGTTCTCTGATGCTCGTCGCGCAATCTCGATGCCGTCACCCGGACCTTTTGTGAAGGCAACGTTGAACGGACCGAAGTGCGTCCGCAGATCGCTCGCTATCGACGACCATTTTTCCCGCGTCGCACCGGCGGCCGATTTGGGATTTGCGATTACGAGGGGAAGCATTTGCGATTACTGAGATGCGCTTTCCAAATAGATTCGAGATCCTAGATCCGAGATTCAAGCAAAGCTCGTATCTCGAAACTAGAATCTCGAATTTATCATCTATTCGAAAAAAAGGAACGTAGGGGCTAATGATGTCCGGCCGGTGCGTCGGAGCTCTTGCCGATCCGTACGAATCCCTGACGCGACGTTGTTCCAGCCGCTGCCGGAAAGTAAGGCGTGACGCCGATCATCGCCAGGACCACGTCGGTAGGTTCGAATCGCGTCGGCGTGTAAGCCAGTCCCTTCGAAACCTGCGACATGAATTTCTCGATGTCTTCGAGTTTTCGCGGAAGATCCTTTGTCATCCACTCGACGCCTGTTTCGGTCACCAACATATCATCCTCGATTCGCACGCCGATGTTCTTATACTTCTCAAAGACGGGTCGCACTTTTTGAATGAACGCTTTGTTCTCAGGCGTGTCAGGCAGATTGTCGAGTGCGTCCTCGCGGATATAAATACCCGGTTCGTTCGTGAAAACCATTCCGGCTTTTAGCGGTACTCCGTATCGTCCGACGTCGTGAACGTTCATGCCGAGCCAGTGGCCGAGGCCATGGATGAACCACAGTCCGACCTGCTCTTTCTTCGTTATCAAACCAAGCTTTAGGAGTCCGTCGGCTATCGTGTCGCTGGCGATCCGCGAAAGGTCGGCAAAACTCGCCCCGGGTTTTGTGGCGCGGCCAACCGCTTCCTGTGCGTCGTAAACTATGCGGTATATCTCAGCCTGCTCTTTCGAGAACTTGCCGTTGACCGGGAAGGTACGGGTTACATCGGCGGTGTAATGTTCATACTCAGCACCGACGTCCATCAGCAGCAGATCGCCCTTGCGAATTTCGCCCTGCGATTCAACATAATGAAGCGTCGTCGCGTTCGGTCCGCATCCGACGATCGACGGATAGCCCCAAAAGTCTGCGTTGCGCCGGCGGAAGGTGTATTCAACCTCGGCCTGGACTTCGTATTCCATTTTGGCCTTGCCGACCATCGCCATCGAACGCATCAGCGCCTCGCTTGTGATGTCGATCGCGTGCTGAAGCATTTTCAGTTCGTATGGCGATTTGATGTGTCGAAGCTCGTCAAAGATCGGACGCGCGTTTTCGATCTTCTGCTCCAAACCTGTTTTTGAGAAGTCGATCTCGCGCGTGTACTCGCGCTTGCCGTTCTGATCCTGCTCGGTACGCGGAAGCAAAAGGTAAAGCGTGGTTGCCGAACCGGATATCGAAACGGTGGAATCCTTTGACTCGAACGAGCCTTTTTCTCTAACCGATTTAAAAAACTCGGCAACTTCCGAGGAGTCGACGATCGCCGTCAGGCCTGAGATCGTGGTCGCCTGAGCTCGCGAATACATCTTTCCCTCCCAAGCCTCTCTGAGGGCTACTCGCTTTGGCAAAAACAGTGTCTCTTTCACAGTTCCGCCGTCTTTTGTGATGATGAGCGTCGCATGATCCTGCTTCAGACCGGTCAGGTAATAAAGATTATTTTCCTGACGATAGACGTAATCGACATCGTAGGCGTAAAGCTTTGGCTCGGTGCTAAAAAGCACCAGCATGCTTTTATCGGACATCTTCGCCGCGACTGCGGCCCGTCGTCGTGCAAGTTCGGCATGCCGCTCGGCGTCCGAGAATTTCGGTGCCGGGGGCGTTGTGCGAATCGCCGGTTCGGCCAAAGCGTAAGCAGGAAATGCGACGACGGTGACAGCGAAGAACAAAACCAGAGCAACGGATCTTTGCATAGTAGAAATACCTCGAAATGTCTTTTGGATAAGTACAACGATGGCCATTAAACCATGCCTCAGTTTATACCCGTGACTTCCTTCACGGTTTCACAACTGTGACCATACGCTCGTATTCAATGGCGAAAGGTGTCCTCCCAGTTGCGGAATCGAAAAAGCTACCTGACGACCTCGAATGCAACGTCTTTCGACACCGTGTTGCCAAAATAGTCAGCGGCGTAGGCTCGGAGGATATACTTTCCGGGTGCGAGTATCGCCGGATCAATAAACCCTGCGGAAAAATCATCCCCACCTAACCGGTTCGTGACTATGTATCTGAAAGATGTAGTGCCGGTTGCCCCAGATCTGCTACCAGGAGCGTAAGCAAAGCTCACGGCTTCGTTCGACGGCATCCGATCGAACACGATCGTCCAATCGATATGTTCCGTCGGGGTTTCCGCCGAGAGAATCTGATAGCCCAACCGGTAAACACCCAGACGCCTCCGCTCGGCATTGCCGTCCATCCGATCGTACGCTTTAATGACGACGCGCAGCTTGCCGCCGGATGTGATCCGTCGAACGCTGGCACCAGGAGTTACTTCATTCCATCCTTCATCGAGCAGCTCGACCTTCTCGATAACCGGCGAGATCGAGTCGCTAACACCCGGCAGCGAAAGGGCACCGAGCGCGTTGATCTCGGCGCCCGGAGGCCCGGCGATAAGATGAATGTGGTTCTGGGAATTTAAAGTGCCGAGCATGTCACCGGCGCGAAACGTTGTTCCTCGCCGCACTCGGACATCCATCGGCGAGCCGCGTTCGTCTCGCTCGAACTGGAACGCGTTCGATATCGGCGTGCCAGTTTGGTCGCGCCCGAGGCGCAGATGGATATAACCCATCGTCGGCAAGCGTATCAGCTCACGCGCTGTTCCGAAATTTTGCGCCGCATGCGGATCGAGTGCCTTTTCCGTCCGGATCACACGGACGACCTCACCATACGCACCGGCGATATCGAGGCCGTTGTGAAACCAGACCGGCCCCTGCGTTTCGTTTATCTCGCCGCGGATCTCCCCGAGCGTCCCGGCGATCTCGCGCGGCGCCTCCGGTGGGTCGTATGGCCATCGCGGCGGCTGAAGCCCGCGAAATTCCTCAGCCTTTATCCGCATCTTCTCGACTTCATCGGGCTTGATCGTTCGCCCGATATCTCCTTCACCCAACACACGGATCACCCCGTTATCGCTGTCTGCTATCACGATCTCGCCTGCCGTCCCGAACGCGATCCCCGATGGTCTGTTGAATCGGGCTTCGATCGCAGCTCCGTCGGAATATCCACGACGTTCGCCGGCGACCGTTTCGACATACGGAAACCCGCTCCGCCCGATAGCCCGTATCGCATTTCCATCGGCGGCGAATATCGCAGCCGAATCATCGACCGCGACCTCGGTTGGCGAAACAAAGGCCGCCTCCGATAGCGAGCCGTCGCGGAGATCGGCATCACCGCTGCCCGCTAGCGTCGTCACGTCTCCCCCGTGCAACGCAACCAGTCGAATTCGACGATTACCCGAATCGGCGACGACGAGCTTGTCGAGCCAGATCGCGATGCCGAGCGGAGTGTCGAACTTTGCCTCGCGGCCGGCTCCGTCGGCAAATCCGCGAGACGATCCGGCAATTGTTGCAACGACTCCATGCCGCTCGATGATCCTGATCCGGTCGTTGTAGGTATCTGCGACGAAAACATTGCCATCGTCATCCGCGGCGATGCCGATCGGCCCGTTGAACTTCGCCGACCGGCCTTCGCCATCTTCCGATCCGGCCACGTTCTCGGTCCCGGCAAACATGGTAACCACGCCGTCCGCGCTTATTTTCTTGATGGTGTGCGAACCGGTATCGGCGACGAGCAGATGTCCGTCCGGTAAGAGCGCAAGCCCAGATGGCGTGTTGAATCCGCTGGCGAAGACTGCCGACGTTCCGTCCGCTCGGAGTTTTAATATCGTACCGGCCGATCCGTCAGAGACGTACTTATCGCCATCTTTGACGGCGATACCGAACGGCTCGACGATCGCCGAGCCCGGAGCGGAAAAGGTTGTGACGGTTGAGAGGATCTGCGGTTTGTCACCACGCGATCCTTTCCAGACAAAGCAGCCGCCAAACGATATCGCCGCAATAACGACGATGCAGATCGCAAGAGCACGATGTGAAGGGCGAGGAAACATTTACCGGGTCGGGACTACAATCTGATAACATGATTGCACCGAATCAATCCGGAAAACAATTCTCGAACAGGGAGGCCGAAACAATGATCTCTTTAGATGCCCTTTTAGGTCAGCAGCAGGGAGCAGAGACGGTGGAAGAGATCAGCCAGAACGTCGGTGCCGAGCCGTCGGTCGTGAACAATGCGATCGAGGCGGCATTGCCAATGCTGATAAACGGATTGGCTAATAATGCCGCTACACCTCAAGGGGCCGAGAGTTTGAATAGCGCGCTCGAGCAGGATCATGACGGCAGCATCCTGGAAAACCTTGGCGGATTGGGTGGCATGATCTTTGGCGCCGGCCAAGCCGCTCCGCCGCCCCGTCAAGCCGACGCGGGTGGCATCCTCGGTCATATTCTCGGCAACAGCCAGGGACCGGTGGTCCAGGAAGTGAGTGATCGATCGGGTCTCGGCTCTGGGCAGGTGGCGCAGATAATGATGATGCTGGCTCCGATCGTGATGGGCTATCTGGGGCGCCAAAAGCAGGAACAGGGGATTGGGGCAGAAGGCTTGGGCGGGTTGCTTGGCGGGCTTCTCGGTGGCCCGGCATCCGCCGCGGCCCCTCAATCGTCGGGCAATTCGATGATCGACATGGCGTCAAAAATGCTCGACCGCGATGGCGACGGCAGCTCGATCGACGACATCGCGTCAATGGCGTTCAAGTACATGACAAACAAATAACCGAAGATGATCGAAACAAAAAAAAAGCCGGAGCGAACGATGCTCCGGCTTTTCCGCTTTCCAGACAAGCGATGGCGCCGTCAGTTCTCTTCGCCGGTGAAATTCTGGCTGGTCGCATCGCCAATATGATTGAATGTAATACTCGGCGGTGTGAATGAATACCCCTTACCGACCGGAATCAGCGTATAGGTTGTCCCGGTCGCGACCGAAGGGAAGTTATAAAATCCGAACGGATTCGTAATGACGAGGTCGTTTGTCATTCCGTCCATGCTGGTCAACTGAACGAAGACCCTGCCGAGTCCCCCGCCGTTGGCATCCGCGATGAGCCCCCCGATCCGAGCGTTACTTGCCATCGGGTCCGGAAGGTAGCCGATGCCGTTGATCGCCCCGACGGTTCCGAGCGTGTTGCTTGCCTGCACGGTTTGTCCGGACAGGATACCCGTGGCGGGATCAAGCGTAAACTTCGTTACGTTACGGCTGATCCGGTTGCCGACAAACAGAAAGGTTCCCGCCTGATTCAAAGCAAGCGCATTCGCCGTCGTTCCCCCGGTCGCAAAGGGTGAGCCCGCGACCGGCACGACGGTCGTGGCCGAGCCGCTTCCCGAGATTTGAAAGACGCCGACGTTGTTTCCAGTGTTGCCGGCTACGATGTAGAAGTTTTGGTTGTGATGAACGAGGCCGAACCGGCGCTGGGTCAGTCCGGATGTGAAAGGATTACCCGTTACCGGCGAAAGCACGCCGCTCGTCGATGTGAACACTCGAATGAAGAATGTGTTGTCGACCGCAAACAGTCGTTCTGCCGCGTCGGTGCCGTAGGCCAGCGAAGCCGTGCCGCCTGATGCGAAGGGCGATCCGGCGAGTGTCGTCAGCACTCCGGACCCTGCATCCACGCTGAAGCCCGCAATATTAGCTCCCTGATTGCCCCCGACGTAGTAATAATTTCCATTCACGCTAAAATGGCTCGAAAACCCGGCTGCGCTCCCCACACCAAACGGACTGCCTGCCGCGGGTGTTGCGGTCGACGGCGTTATGACAAAACTTTGCACGACGCCGTTCAGAGAATTATTCGCAACGATCATGGGCGAGCCCGATGGATGAACGGCGATCGTGTTCCAAACACCCGTGCCCAGTGAGATGGGGCTGAACGGCATGGCGGCTATCGCGCCCGAGCCGCGATCGATCGAGTAAACGCTCACCGAATCCGATCCTTCGTTGACAACGTATAAGCGTCCGTTCAAAGAGTCGACGGTCATCCGCTCGCTGACTATGTTGTTTATTCCACCAACCGCGGCGTTTACCGGAAAACCCGACAGCGCCGTAAGTTCGCCGGTGGCTTCATTAACTCGGAAGCCGTAGATCCGGTTGCCGGTCGAATCGTCATTCAGGAGATACAGGAAGCCTGCGTGAGCAGGTACCCCTGAGGCGAAAATCAATAAAATGAGCGCTAGAATGCCCCGGTAAAGGACTCGGGCTCCCAACATATCGGACATAACGGATCCTCCTTTTTTGGTCGAAACGTGACTAATAGTGGACCCGAACAGGTTCGGTCCACGGCGGTGCTTTTTGGTAGCCGCATGTTAACACGAGACCTTTAGGAGGGGCGAAAACTTTGCCAGTCCCCGGTATGCTCGACAGCGCCCCTCAAATTCGCTATCATCGTCCCTTACAACGTGGTGAGTTATTGCGACTTGCGGCCACGTAAAACAAGCGGCTAAACAGCAGGAGACATTCTAAAGATTTAGGAACTCTGTGCTGTGTTACGGTACGGGGTTTTTTTGGTTTTCTGGAGAACAGAATGAGATTTGCTTGGGCGTCAGTGGGATTGTTGATGATCGCCTCAATCGTTTTTGCCCTAGTTTTGCTACGAGCGGATACTGTTCGAATTGCTTCTGAAGTGACAGCTCAATCCAGCGACCTACCGCGTTTTCGATTGTTGTATGGATCCTTCTATGGTGATTCCGCAACCTACACTCTACAAACGCCCCCTGAGGAAAAAAACTATGCCGATGATTGCATTGGCTGCGAGCAGGAGGTTGGCAATGCTGTCATATTTGCGGAGCTCGGATGTCGCAATGTATCGGAGCATCTGTTCGAGTCCAATTCAAAAGGCGATATTGTTGAAAAGGCAACAATAGTAGATTCGAGTGGGAAGACAGTTGGAGAAAGCAGGATTGCGATATTCAAAGAAAAGGACGGGAAAATCGTTGGCGGCCGAATGTTCTGGATCGAAGGAAACGATTTTTGGTCTGTACAGGCACCAACGGTCGAGCTGACTAAGGCTCTCCGAGAAAGCCCGCAGTACAAGGAAGTCCGCGAGACGGTGGTTAAAGAGATCAAGAAATATATTCCGATTCAGAATGCCAACACAATCGGCAAGGATCCCTGTAAACGTGGATTGACTCAGAAGCGAGTGACTCATTGATGACAAAAGGCTTTTTGGAACTTCTAAGAGAGCGCGTCGTTGTATTCGACGGTGCGATGGGGAGCAATCTTCAGGAGCTCAGTCTGACGATCGACGATTGGGGCGGTCCTAACTTCGAGAACTGTTCGGAGAATTTGCTGTACACGCGCCCCGACGCTATCGAGAAGGTCCACACAAGCTTTCTCGATGTCGGCTGCGACGTGATCGAGACGAACAGCTTTGGCGGAAGCGAGGTCGTGTTGACCGAGTTCGGTATTGCCGACAAAACGTACGACGTAAACCTCAAAGCGGCGGAACTCGCAAAACGGATCGCAAATGATTATTCGACGAAAGCCAAACCGCGATTTGTCGCCGGATCGATCGGACCCGGGACGAAACTTCCGACCCTCGGTCATATTACATATCGCGATCTCACCGACGCCTATCGCGAACAGGTGCGAGGACTCATAGACGGAGGTAGCGACCTTCTAATCGTCGAGACGTGCCAGGACCTATTGCAGACAAAAGCCGCGCTTGCGGCGATCTTCGAGCATTTCGAAAAGCAAAAGATCAAGATCCCGGTGATCACGCAGGTGACGATCGAAACATT
>JBBKXD010000131.1:0-14022 GCA_037969295.1 Pyrinomonadaceae bacterium
CCGTTGCCGACACGAAGATTCTGCGCGCGCTCAACAAGTTTTGCGACAAACTTCTTGTAGATCTTCTTGTGTACCACAAGGCGCGAAGAAGCGGTACACCGCTGCCCGCTCGTCCCGAACGCTCCCCACAGCGATCCTTCGACCGCGTTATCGATATCGGCGTCGTCCATGACGATGATCGCGTTCTTGCCACCCATCTCGAGCGAGACGATCTTGTTGTCGCGGGCACACTGTTCGGCGATGACACGACCCGTGTCAGTCGAACCGGTGAATGAGATGAGCCTGACATCGGGGTGTCCGACGAGCGTCGGGCCGATGTCCGAACCGTGGCCGTTGACGAGATTAACGACCCCTTTCGGAATGCCGGCCTTCTCACAAGCCTTAACGAGATTTAATGCGGAAAGCGGAACGTCTTCCCCCGACTTGATGACGACCGTGTTGCCGCACACGAGTGCCGGAATCAGTTTCCACGAAGGGATCGCCATCGGAAAATTAAACGGCGTGATCAGCCCACAGATCCCGACCGGCTGGCGAACACACATCGCAAACTTATTCGGCATCTCGGCAGGTGTCGTGAAGCCATGCAAACGCCGCCCCTCGCCGGCGGTGTAATACGTGCAGTCGATCGCCTCTTGAACATCGCCACCTGCTTCCTTCAAAACCTTTCCCATCTCGCGCGTCATGTCGCGAGTAAATTGGTCCTTGTTTTCGCGAAGAATCTCACCGAGTGTGAAAAGCAGCTCGGCGCGCTTTGGCGCCGGTGTCCGCCGCCATTTTGTCGCGGCGTTCTTCGCGGCATTGACAGCTCGATTTACATCATCTGCGTTCGATCTCGGAAATCTGCCCACCACATCCGACGTATCCGCCGGATTCATGTTCTCAAACCACTCGCCGGACGAGCTTTTAACCCACTCACCGCCGATGTAGTTGTGATAGGTCTTTGGGGTTGCCTTTTTCTTAGTTTTTACTGTTTTTGCTCGTTTTGCTGTTGCCATAACTGTTGGTCCCTAGTCTCAATCTCAAATCTCAATTCTCAATTCTCAAATCTCAAATCTCAAATCTCAAATCTCAAATTTTAACTCCCAAGTTTAAAGTCCCAAGTTCGGCAAAGCAAACTTGGGACTCTTGGGACTTGAGACTCGGGACTTAGGTTATTGGACCGTGAACTGGACGATCTTTAGCTGTAGACCACGACTGCGGACATCGTACGTGAGCACGTGGAGAACGACCGCATCGCCCCTTTTCAATTTTCCGACCGCTTCGCTAAACGATTTCACGTCCAGAACCGGAGCGCGGTTCATCCGCTGGATGAGATCGCCTTCGCCGAGAGCGTCGACGCCGTTCGACAACTTTACGTCGGCGATAAAGCTCTCGGGATTTATCTCTTTCACGAGTACGCCTTTTTGCCCTTCCAGCTTGTGCGTCGACGCCAGTGATGAAGTGAGATCTACAAGCGTCAGGCCAAAGGGTTTGACGTCTTCCTTATTCTTATCAAGTGGTAGCTTCGTCCTCGAACTCTCCTCGCCAGATCTGCCAGATCTTAGCGGCCGTTCACCGAGCCGGATCGTTGCCGTCTTTCGGTCGAGACCGGTTCCGTTCTCACGAAGAAACGCGACATTCACCGAGTTGTCCGGCGAAGCCGACGAAACTTTCGAGATCAGGTCCGGAGCACCTTCTACTTTCTGTCCATTGAATTCGACGATGACGTCACCGACCTTTAGGCCGGCAACGCTCGCCGCGCTTTGACGGTCGCGGAGCTCGACGACGATCGCGCCTTTTGGTTCCTTTAATCCGTACACCGCTGCAAACTCCGCTTTGACGGTCTCGAGCCCGACACCTAGATAGCCGCGGCGAACTTTGCCGCTTTTCAAGATCTGCTCAAAAACATACGCCACCTCATTCGAAGGCAGAGCGAAACCAACGCCGTTGTAATCACCTGTGGACGTAGCGATCTGCGAATTGATCCCGATCACTTCGCCGTTCATATTCACAAGCGGGCCCCCGGAATTTCCCCGGTTGATCGCGGCGTCGGTCTGGATGAATCTTTGGAAAACCGAAGTCGAGGGCGTTTCGCGGTTCGTCTGCGATATGATCCCGGCCGTCACGCTGCGGTTCAATCCGAACGGCGACCCGATCGCCAGGACCCAGTCTCCGACACGAGCCTGATCGGAATCCGCCAATTTGACGAATGGCACTTCCCGATCCGTGTCCGCCTTCAAAACGGCGAGATCCGTTTCTTCATCCACGCCGACCACCTTCGCCGAAAACTCCCGTCCCGAGTCCGTTTTGATCATGATCTTGGCAGCGTCTTCAACGACGTGATAGTTCGTTAAAATATGACCAGACACGTCGATAAAGAACCCGCTGCCGACAGAATATGAAGGACGGCGGGGCATCTGCCGACGGAAGAAATCCATAATGTCGTCGGAGCCGCCGGGCGTAGACTCGGCCCGCGGGGTGACGTCCGGCGTCTTCCCTTTGGTATCGATGCTGACGACCGCTGCACCGACTTTCTTTGCGACCTCGGCAAACGAAGCAGAGAGCCTTTCAGGAGTCGTGGCCGAGGGAGCTGGCAATCCCTGAGGTGCCGCAACCTGCGCCCGATCTGAAATGGCCAGGACGCAAAAAACCGCGGGAAGTATCAAGAACGAACGTAATCGAAGCCCTTTCCGAACATCAAACATAAATGCTTCTCCTATACTTCGGCTCAGTTGCGTGATTATACCAGAACAGGAAGCCGCTCCAGAAAGTAACGCACGGCCGTCACTTGACGAATCAGGGTCTTAGCAAGACTTTTAAAACTCCTGATCTTCCAGCGTGCTCGAGAGCGGCTACGCCGTCTTCCAGACGGTACTCTTCACTGATCAGGTCATCGACATTCACTAGATTGGATGCAAGAAGTTCGATAGCGGGTGCAAGGCGGCCGCAGCGCGAGCCGACGATGGAGATCTCGTCGACGACGATCCGTGATGGCTCCCATTTCGCCGCGCCGTGAAAGGTGGACTTGAGAACGATCTTGCCGCGCGGCTTGACCAATTCAAGGGCGGTTGCAAAACCGCTGTCCGATCCGCTTGCCTCGATCACAACATCAATGCCCGCGACAGGCGTTGTTCCCTTCCCGAGCAGAACGGGTTCGACGCCAATTTTCTCGACGATCGACATTTTTTCCGGATGCTTTCCGACCAGCAGAACGGAACCGGCACGAAGCCGGGCGGTCATCGCGCAGAGAAGACCGAGTTTCCCATCGCCGACAACCGCGACACGTGTATCCGGTCCGATCTCAACCCGCTCTGAAATTCCATACGCCGCGGCTAGCGGTTCGGCGAATACAGCTGCGTCATCCGAGACACCATCCGGAACCGCGATCAAATTTTGCGACGGGAGCGTCAAGAACTCGGCGTGTGCTCCATCGCGACCGTGAATTCCGAGAACGGTACGTGTCGGACAATGTCTGGGATCGCCGGCGACGCAAAGATCACATTTCCCGCAGCCCGCATTTATCTCGCCGACGACACGCTTTCCCGCGAGCTCCGGCGAATCTTCACATGCTTCCACGACGCCGACAAATTCATGGCCGATCGTTCCGTTGAAGCCGGCGTAACCGCGTGCGATCTGAAGATCGGTATTACATATGCCCGACTTGATAACACGAACCAACGCCTCGCCATTCGTCTCGGGTCGCGGAACATCGGCGAGATGGACATGCACGTCGCTGACGCGTAAAGCTTTCATAGTTTGGTCGAAACTGAAACGATCCGTAATTTACTTACCGACGAGAGTCTTTTATACTTTTTCAGAACTAGACTTATCAACTTACAAATAGAAGAATTCCGAAACTGAAATTATGCGAAGTTTATTATTTACCACGCTCCTGACAGCTCTGCTTGCCCTGATGTTTGCATGCCAGCCCGGTGCCACCGGCAACAGTAGTACCGGCGACGGTACGAAGACCGGCTCGCCGACTGAGGCTTATAAAGATTTGTACGCCGGGGTTAAATCGAAAGATACCGAGAAGATAAAAGCCGTGATGTCGAAGAGCACGCAGGCTTTTGGTGAAATGGCCGCGGGACGACAAAACGTACCGATAGAAAAAGTTCTCGAGAACGGATTTACGGCAACGACCTTCGCCGCGTCGCTTCCCGAGATCCGCGATGAGCGGATCGATGGCGATTTCGGCTCGGTCGAAGTATGGAACGCCAAGGACAATCGCTGGGAAGATCTCGGGTTTGTTTTCGAGGACGGAAGATGGAAGCTTGCGATTGGCGAAATGTTCGGCGGCACTTTCAAATCTCCGGGCAAGGGCCGGGCGGTAAAAGAGCAGGAGGCAGCGAATCTCCTGAGCAATAACATGATCCCGGCGAACATCGGGAACACGAATATGAACGGCAACATCAAGATCATCACTCCCAAGGAACGACCGGAAACGAACACGAAATGATCGACCGAGTTGTTGTCGGCGAAATCATTGCACAATATGACAAGCACGGCTGGACCCTTCGCCGTGCTTTGCTTTCACACGAGGGAGCGAGCATCTTGGCGGACATACTAGGCGACGTCGAGGTCAAGCACTCCGACTTTAATGCTCTCTGGTTCTCTCGGCGATCAAAGCCTGAAAGCGAAGCGTGGGAATTGCGCCGTTTGACGGTATTGCCGTTCGCACTTGTCGCCGTCGTTTCCGATGGCACGAGCGCGGACGAAGTCGAAGCGACTCTCTCGCAAGTCGTCGAAGAAATGCGCTCGAAAACAATCGCTTGACAAGACATGCTCGCGATTGCAAACTTGAATCGGTTGAAAACGATGATCAAAGACCTCGGATCCGGAGTCGTTAGTGTTTGGGAAGGCTTACGGCCGATTACAAAAAAGATGTTGGAAGGCGTGATGAACGCCAGCAGCACGACCCAGCCAAACAACTCCGCACAAAAATTTTCTTACGACGCTCACGCAGACTTTGAACTGAGCCGTCTCCTCTCGGCGCTTGACGAACAATCGAAAAAGCCTGCGGCCGCAAAGAATGCCGATGTCCTGAGTGAGATCGCGCAGCTTGCCGAAACATGTGCTCGCGTACTCGAGGCTCAGAGCGGCTCGGCCGAAGTTTTTATTCAGCTCGCCGAACGTGCGATAAAACAACACGATTACAATAAGCTAGATAAGCTGGCCGATAGGTTGAGTGAAAGATTTTCAGCCGCTGAGATCGCTGAGATCGTCCGGCAGACTGAGCTTCCGCAGATTCGTGCGATCGCGTATGAAACGCTTGCTCTGTTGCCCGTCCCGATAATCCTTCCTTTGCTAGAGGATCCGCTTTATTCGGACATCGCCGCCAACGCCTTGGAACAAAAAGCCTACGAGTATGACTCTGAAGAGGCCCGCGACCTTCTCGATCAGTTTGATTCGGAGACAGAGATCAGAAACGAGTAGGGAGTCTGGTGAGTCTATCGAGTCTTTCGAGTCTTTCGAGTCTTTCGAGTCCTTCGAGTTTTTCGAGTCTTTCGAGTCTATCGAATTTCGAGCCTATCGAGTTTCGAGCCTAGCGAGTCCATCGAGTCTAGTGATGACTCGCAGACTCGATAGACTCGATGGACTCGCTAGACTCAACCGGATACATCGGGAATCGGGATGTGATCTCCGCCACTTCCTTTCGAACTCGTTCTTTCACGCTTTCCGACTCCGGTTCCAACATCACTGCAGCGATCATCTCTCCGATCTTCTTCATCTCAGGTTCCTTCATTCCCCGAGTCGTTAATGCCGGTGTGCCGAGTCTTATGCCCGACGCAACAAAAGGCTTGTTCGTATCGAACGGGATCGTGTTCTTGTTAACGGTGATATGGACTTCCTCGAGTGCCTTCTCGGCGACCTTACCCGTAATTCCCTTCCCGTCCATAAAGACATCGACGAGCAGAAGGTGATTATCCGTGCCGCCGGAAACAAGTCGCAGACCCGCAGCAGAAAGTGTCTCAGCCAACACGCGGGCGTTGTCGATGATCTGCTGCTGATAGGCCATGAAATCTGACTGCAGTGCTTCGCCGAACGAAACCGCCTTTGCCGCGATGATGTGAACGAGCGGTCCGCCCTGAACACCCGGGAACACACTGCGATCGACATCCTTCGCAAACTCTTCGCGACACAAGATCAATCCGCCGCGTGGGCCGCGCAATGTCTTATGCGTCGTTGTCGTCACGAATTCGCAGTGCGGAACCGGCGAAGGATGCAGCCCGACCGCCACTAGTCCGGCAATGTGCGCAATGTCGGCCATGACCTGTGCTCCGACACCGCGTGCGATCTCACCGATCCGCTCAAAGTCGATCGTTCTCGGATAGGCCGACGCACCGCAGATCAACAACTTCGGCTTGTGTTCTTCTGCGATTCGCTGCAGCTCGTCGTAATCGATCTGCTCAGTCTCTTTGTTGACACCGTAGTCGGCAACTTTGTAATTGATCCCGGAAAAGTTCAACGGATGGCCGTGCGTCAGATGGCCGCCGTGAGATAGGTTCATCCCGAGGATCTGATCGCCGTGCTCGAGCGCCGCCAGGAGCACAGCCATGTTCGCCTGCGCACCCGAATGCGGTTGTACGTTCGCGTGTTCCGCACCGAAGATCTCCTTCGCACGATCGATCGCGGTCTGCTCGACGACGTCGGCGAACTCGCATCCGCCGTAATATCGCTTACCCGGATAACCCTCCGCGTACTTGTTCGTAAACACGGTGCCCATCGCCTGCAGCACCGCTTCGGAAACAAAATTCTCTGAAGCGATCAGCTCCAGGCCATTTGTCTGGCGTCGAACCTCATCATCGATCGCTTCGCTGATCAACGGGTCGACGCCGGAAATGTTTGCTGTGAAAAAGTTGTTCATATACTAACGAGCTCTGCTGGGCTGACTCCGTGCAGTCGCTTAAAAATAAACGCTTCTTGCTCAGGTTCCGACATGCCTTCGGGCATGCCAATCTTGGCTAATTCCTTGGCGTCCTCGTACAGTTCCGCGCACATCAAGAACCGCTCTTCAACGGTTTTCGACATAACAATGTCGTAGACTAATCTTCGGTTTTCTCTCTTTGTGTCTTCCATTTCTCGACCTCGGCCCAGATTGCCTGCAGGTTCAGGCTCTCCAACCAACCCGCAACATAAACTGCATCATATTCGCTCGATGTTAGATTCGCAATATCCCTAATTTGCATTTCGGAATGCGTATCACGAGCCCAATTCAGCTTAGCAATTATTAGATCCTCTTTTGTGATGGTCCAAACTTCCACGCCTGAAATGCTCGCTTTCCATCGCCGGTCGAAGCTCGCTCGTCCGAATTCGCTATCTTTCATTACGATGCAATCGACTTTGCCTCCGTGAGCAAGGCTTATCAAATTGAACATAGACCGATTGGCGATGGCGCGCCTAACGGATTCGTGGCTAACGTAATAATCGGACTCGAACGTTCGGACAAATCGAGCTATGTCGTCTTCCGTTATCTGGACTACGACGTCGATATCGCGCGTGAACCTTATTTCGCCGTATGCACTCATCGCAAAGGAACCTGTGACCATGAAATCACTGCCGAGGTCGTTTGCTTTCGCAACGAAATCACGCAGAGTCTCGATCATTGAAATTCCTTTTTTCATCACCAGATCAAGGTCGATGCTACCAAAAGAACGATCGGGGCGGCATTTCGCCGGTTAGCATGCGTTTGGCATCTCGTCGCGCCCGCACTTCGCGCCAGTGGTTCGTCGAGCACGATTGTTCCAAAATGTCGGCGACCTTTGTCCCGTCCTCATTCGATATCGAAAAGGCAGCATGAAGGAGAACTACGAGAGCTTCCACCCGGGACGAGACGGGATCGACCGATCTCGCTAGCTCGACCGCTTCTTCCAAAGCACGGCGTGCATGGGCCATGTAGTCTCGTTGGGCTAACGCAACGATTTCCCATGCCCGTACAGCGGATCGCTGGTAATCATCTTTGCACTCGGCAGCAAATTTCGCAGCTTTGCGAGCGAAGGGCAGGGGCCTTGATTCCGCATATCTCGCCAAGTGTGCGAAGGCTTGGGCGCGAAACCAGGGGTCGCTGATCTTATTGGCTAAAGCGACCGCCTTGCCGTGGTCTGTCTTTGCAAGTCGACTTACCTCGTCTCGATACTTCGTCGGCGTCATCCAATCTGAAACCTCAGCCAATCATAACTCTAAACTGAGCCGCATCCAGAACCGTTACGCCCAAACTCTCCGCCTTCGTTAGTTTCGATCCAGCATCGCTGCCCGCGACGACAAAATCCGTTTTCTTACTAACAGACGACGAGACGCGGCCGCCGCGATCTTCGATCAACTTAGCTGCAGCATCGCGCGTGTAACCTTCAAGAGCTCCGGTGAGGACAAAGGTTTTTCCGACAAATCGTTCGTCCAATGCATCGCGGCCGCCGTCCGTCTCCATTTTCACCCCAGCAGCCTTTAGACGATCGATCAATTCGATGTGACCCGGATCGCGGCACCATTCATAAACACTTTCACCGACGGTCGGGCCGATCTCGTGGATCGCAACTAGTTCTTCGACTGTCGCTTCCGCCAACTTGTCCATAGATCCAAATTGCCGGGCAAGGACCTTTGCGTAACGTTCGCCGACGTGCCGGATATCGATGCCGTAGAGCAATCGTTGCAGCCCGCGATCTTTGCTCGCCTCGATCTGTTCGATCAATTTCGTCGCCGACTTCTCCGCTTTGCGGTCCAGGTTCGCTATATCGCCGACCGTGAGATCGTAAATGTCCGCAACGTCCTTGAGCCTAACGGTTTCGCCGTCCCTCTCGACTCCCTTATCGACCAGCATTTCGATGAGGACTGAACCGAGACCTTCGATATCCATCGCTTTTCGCGACGCGAAATAGCCGATCCGAGCTTTGATCTTCGCCGGGCAGTCCGGATTGATACACCGGCGAACGACTTCACCTTCAGGCCGAATGGCGTCCCATCCGCATTCCGGACATTTCGTCGGAAATTCGTATTCGCGTTCCGTCCCGTTGCGTTTCGATGTAACGACACTCAGCACCTGCGGAATGATCTCGCCGCTTTTTTCGATCAGTACCGTGTCGCCGAGTTTTATGTCAAGCCGCTTGATCTCATCCTCGTTGTGAAGCGACGCGCGTGCGACGGTAGTTCCGGCAAGTAGCACCGGATCCAGATGCGCCACGGGTGTGAGAGCTCCCGTCCGTCCGACCTGAACCTGAATATCGAGGAGCTTGGTCGTCGACTGGCGAGCCGGATATTTGTATGCGATCGCCCAACGCGGGGCTTTGGTCGTCGCACCAAACTCTTCTTGCAGCGCCGTCGAATTTACCTTTACGACGACACCATCGATCTCGTAATCGAGCTCGTCACGTTTCGGTTCCATCTGCCCGACGAACTCGCAAAGCTCTTCGAAACCAGAGCAACGCGCGCGATGCGGATTCACGTGAAAACCGTTGGCTTCGAGCCACGCAAAATTCTCCCAGTGTGTCGGGAACATCTTCTGCGGGCCGCTCAGGACGTCGTATGGAAACATGTCGAGCCGCCGCGACGCAACGATCGCCGAATCCAGCATCCGCAGCGTACCCGATGCACAGTTACGCGGATTAGCGAATGTTTTCTCGCCCTGCATTTCAAGCTCGGTGTTTATCTTCAGAAACTGTGAACGTGACAAAAATACTTCCCCGCGGACCTCGGCATGCGGCTGTTTATCTTTTCGAAGTTTGAGAGGAATTTTCTTTATTGTCTTTACGTTGGGTGTCACATCATCACCGCTCGCTCCGTCGCCTCGCGTCGCTCCCGTGATGAGAATGCCGTTCTCGTAATGAAGTGCGACGCTCAGGCCGTCGATCTTCAATTCGGCAACGTATTCGAGTTTTCGTCCCTCTGCAAGCCGCTCGCAGCGCTCGGTAAATGCTTTGAGCTCATCAAGATCGTACGAATTGTCGAGCGACATCAGCGGGACCGCATGCACGAACGGTTTCAGGCTTTCGGCCTTCCCGCCGATCCGCTGCGTAGGGCTGTCGGGCGTGATCAGCTCGGGATGCGCTGCTTCTAACGCCTTTAGTTTTTCAAGCAGTTGATCGAACTCTAAATCCGAGATCTCCGGCGCGGCTTGCTGGTAATAGAGATCGTTATGCCGCTCGATCTCGGCACGAAGGTTTTGAATCTCGTCATGTACGCTTTGTTTTGTTGCCATCATTCCGAGAGGAGGATCAGAAAAGTCCATTCATCATTCACCACTCATCATTCACCATTATTCCGCCATAAATTCGGCGATAAGACGATGAAAATGATGCGTTCCCTGCTCCCGACTCGGCGAATACCGGCCGTGCGAATAAAACCGCGAACGAATTCCGCGCTGCACGCTTTCAACCACGGCTTCATCCTCGAGCTCGACGCGATCGAGATCTGCTCCGGCTCCGCTGCCGAGTTTCGACTCGTCGGAAACGTATGTCAGGAACTCGACGACAGAATGCGACGGCGAAACCGGACGAACGACGTTCACCGAAATTCCCCACGGATAAAAGTTGAACATGAGGTTCGGGAATACAAACAAATAACGTCCGGCGATCTCACCTTTTTCATCACAGGCCGTCTGCAGACTCGAGAACCTGAACGTCTCGGTGATATACATGCCGTAATCAACAACTTCATTTAACGAATGATGGACGAATGGAATGTGAAAGCCTTCGAGATAATTTTCGCAGTACAGAGCCCAGTGCGCATTTACCTTGTATTCGCGTCTTGAGATAAATTTCAGGTAAGCGGGATCGACATCCTCGAGCCGCTCTGCGGCGTCATCGACAAAGTCCTCGAAGGACGCAAACGGATCGATAGATGCAAATGCGAAACCTCCGCGCGTGGCAAAAGGAACCTTCTTCAGGTTGTCGGCCTCCGACGGGAAATCCAGGACGTCGTCAAATTCAGGCATCGAGAGAAAAGTCCCGTCGAGAGCGAACCGCCGGCCGTGATAACCGCAGCGGATCAGGCTGGCCTGACACGGTTCATCGATCAATATCTTGCCGCGATGCGTGCAGACATTCGAAAGACAATTTACACCCGCGTCAGTTTTCGAAAGCAGTATCGGATCATCGAGGACTCCCGGCAGAAGATTTATTGGCGTTAACTTTTCAAACTCATCCAACCGTCCAACAAACTGCCACGACCGCGCAAATATTCTCTCTTTCGACGATTCAAAAAAACGCTCGTCCGTGTAGAAATCCGACGGAAGCGTTTTTGCTCGCCGAATGTCTGGGTCTATGGCGAAGTCGGTCATCATTAAGTGTCTTTTTTCGAAGCTTAATTACCTAATTACGTAATTAATTAATTTAGTAATTACTTCTTAAAACAGCAGGAAATGCGGCGAGTTGGTATCGCGAACAAAACCCCGTCCAACTAAACCGGCTTGGAACGACTCTGTAAACTCCTTTCGCACCTGTAGCTGTTCCTCAAGCGCTTTTCCGGGGTTCGCTTTCACGAGCGCCGACCAATCGCCAGGTATCACGACACTGCGTATCGGCTCCGCCGTCTCCGAAAACGCTTCTCCCGCCGCAAGCGCTTGCACCTTTTCGCTTTCGAGGTGCCATTCGGCAAAAAGGCGATCGCTGGCAAGACCTATCTTTTGATTGGGTGAAGTCGAGTAATCGGTGCCGTAAAAGTTTTCCTGATACTCGGCGACGATCGCCCCAAGCTTCTCGAGATTGAAGTACGCATTTCGCGCTTTTACCGGCTCGAATGTCCACTTTACGACTTTTACACCATCGGCGAGGGCACGCCTCCGCTGTGCCCACTTCAAACGAGCACCGACGCCCGAGCCCTGAAACTTGTCGCTCACCGCCGTCATATGCGAGTAAAACGCCTTCTCACCGCGCAAAAACGCCGGAACGCTCAGCACAAAGCCGACAAGTTCACTGCCTGTGAAAGCTCCGAGAGCGAATCCACCCGCGTTTTTCGTGACTACGAAGTGTCGGACAGGTGAGATCTCGATCTCCGGCAAAGCAAACACTTCGCGTTGCAGATCAACACACGCCGCAAGCTCATCAAGTGTCTTGCACTCGCGAATTTCAATTTCGTCTTTCACAACAAAAGGCGGAAGAGGTGGTTCCAATCGTTTCCTTTTTCAGCCCTCCTTCGCGGTTGGGCATCTCACCAACGTTCCCGGTAACGGTATTTCAAAAACTTTCGCAGTTTGTTTTCGGGGTGTCAAACCGCAGCATCGACGAAATAAAATCTTAACTTTCCGGGCGCGGATTTGGTATGATTGCATGGCTTTACTGCCTACCTTCCGGAGCCGGCCTTCTTCTAATGACGTCCCAGAAAAACCTTGATCTAAAGGGAAATATCCACCAATATCCGTTCGCTGAGCTGCTTGTCGAGATCATTCACGCCAAGCTGAGCGGCAGCTTGCGGCTGGCCCGCGATAAGCAGAAGAGCATAATTTACTTTCGGGGCGGTGCAGTGGTTTACGCGGTTTCAAATTCCCGAGAGCATAGACTGTTCAGTGTGCTGCTCAGCCGGAGAAAGATCGATCAAAAGACGCTCGCGCGGTTTCCTAACCTGGCGAACGATCTGGAACTGGCGGTTGAACTGGAAGAAAAAAAGATCTTCACGAAGAGCGAATTGAACAAGTTCATCGAAATGCAGATCGAATCGATCATCGTTGAGGCTTTGACATGGCCGACAGGAGAATGGGCATTTAACTCTCTTACGCGCTTTCGCGAGGATCTCATTTACAAGACCGACATTCACAAGATTCTGATCGACTACGCCCGCTGTTTGCCGTCGCAAGAAGTTTATGACCGATTTCGCAGTGTCCAGGAGGCATTCTGCCGTCAGCCGAACCCCAGCTCCGGAGTGCTTCTTCAGTCTCATGAGCAACACGTCCTCGACCACTTCGAGGGAGCCCAACATACGCTCGAAGAGGTGCGTCAAATCTCGAGTCTGCCGGAGACCGCGATGCTTCAGTCGCTCTACGTTCTCTGGCTTGGCGGTCTGCTTATCCGTCGCGATTGGAATTCTGCTTTCTCCTCAACAAAGATCGGCGAGATTCTGACATCCAAGGTTTCGCTGGTTAAACGTGCCGAAGACCTTGCGAAGAAACCGGACATAAGCACAAAATCCGAGGAACAGACGGAACAAATTACGGAACAAGTTGAAGAATCTACACGTCCCGAATTAGAACTGTCGGTCGAGGATTATCTTGAGCGCGTCGAAAAAGCGGAGACGCTCTACGACGTTCTTGGCATCGCGGCTAATGCCGGGCCCGGAGACATAAAGGAATCGTATTTTGCGATGGCAAGGCTGTTCCATCCGGACCGCTTTCATCGCGAAGAGCCTGTGAAGCTTCGTCGGGTCCAGGTGGCGTTTACCAAGATCGCGAATGCTTATGAAACGCTGAAGACCGACGAGAGCCGCGAGAATTACAATTTCAAGGTTCGGAAGGAACTCGAGTATCGCGAAAAACGTCGCGCCGAGGGTCAAGCCGAGGCCGTCACGTCAGAAGATCGTCAGGCCGAGGAAGGACTCGGGAGTTTTGAACAGGCAATGGAAGCGATCAGCGAAGAAGAGTTCGCGGCGGCTGCCGGACATCTGTCGCGGGCGGTACACTATAGTCCGCAAAACGCTCTGTATCACGCATATCTCGGTTACGCTTTGTCACATCTTGAGAGGCAGCATCATAAGGCCGAGGCTTCCCTTCAAACAGCGGTCAAACTTGATCCAAAAAATCCGAAGGTCAGGATGATGCTGGTCGAGTTTTTCATGGAAATGAAAATGGCGAAGCGGGCCGAAGGCGAACTCAGGCGGTTTCTCGAGCTAGTACCGGGTAACGGGGATGCGGCTAAGATGCTCGCCGAGGTACAGGTAACAAGTGAGAAGTGACAGGACATGAGGGAATCTTATCCCCGGTCCCTCGTCGCTTATCACTTATCACTTATCACTAGCGTTGCGTTAAGGCTTTGTATAGTTCTTTGAAAACCTAAGTAGATAAGGAGTTAGACGCCGTTTCGATTCTGGACGATTTGAAAATGGGATTGGCATAGACTGCCTCTT
>JBBKXD010000132.1:0-14313 GCA_037969295.1 Pyrinomonadaceae bacterium
CGAACCACGATCAACAATCACGATCCAAACGCATGTCTTCATTAACAATTGAACAAAAGATCGGCCAACTGTTTTTTATCGGAATTCCGGGTCCCGAAATGGATGGGACCGCGCGCGATCTTTTGAATCGGATCCAGCCCGGAGGCATCTGCCTGTTCTCGCGAAACGTACGAGAGCGCCGGCAGACGCGGGAGCTGCTCGATACATTGCGCGATCTCTCGCACGTCGTTCCTTTTCTCAGTGTCGATCAGGAAGGCGGACTCGTCGATCGGCTCAGACGTGTCGTCACGCCGATGCCCGCGGCCGAGCGCATCGACACGGCTGACGAAGCGGCCGAGTTCGGGAGGATCGTCGCAGACGTGCTGCTCATTCTCGGATTTAACATGGATTTCGCACCGGTGGTCGATGTAGTGAACGCCGATCGTGAGAGATTTTCAAACGGGCTGCATTCGCGTGCGTTCGGCAGATCGAAGGAACGAGCGACGGAACTAGCGTCTGCATTCCTGAACTCGATGCAGTCCGCGGGCTGTATCGGCTGTCTCAAACACTTTCCCGGTTTGGGTGCGTCTGAGGTCGATTCGCACAAGGAACTTCCATCGGTTTCGGTTTCTGAATCTGAGTTCTCGGAAACAGATCTTTTTCCGTATCGATCGTTACTCGCGAGCGGCGAGGTCAGGAGCGTTATGGTCGCTCACGCGGCTTTCCCGAACATTCGCTTGCAGGATGCAGATCAAAATGGCAAACTTTTACCGTCTTCGCTAAGCCCTGCCATAATTTCAAAACTTTTACGAGGCGAACTTGGATATGACGGGCTTGTCCTGACCGACGATCTGGAGATGGGAGCGATCGTTGATAATTACGGTATCGGCGAAGCGTGCAAAATGGCGATCACCGCCGGAACCGACATGCTGGCGATATGCGCCGGCATCGATGCGATAAACGAAGGATACGCGGCCATCCTGGACGCCGTCACAAAGGGAGAGATCAGCGAAGCGAGGATCGATCGATCTGTCGCCCGGATTTCTTCGGTAAAAAAGTCTCTTTCCCTACCGTCGCCGTTCGACAATGAGCGGCTTGATTCTCTCTCTGATGAGATCGCTGAATTCACGGCGCGTCTCAAATAGAAACTACGGAGGACCAACCGATTTGCGCTATTTCCTATTCTTGAGTTTTACGCTTGTCTTGACTCTGACGATCGCGTGCCGCAGAACAAGCACCGAGTTCGTCACAGTCGCTCTTTCGGAAAAATTTACGACGCTGGATACGCTGACGAGCACCGCCTCGGACTCTGCAGCCGATCGAGTGCGAAATTTGATCTTCAATACACTTGTCCGAAAGAACGAATCGTTTGATTATGTCGGCGAGCTCGCAAAGGACATCAGTGTCTCGCCCGACGGCATGACTGTCACCTTCACGCTGAGGGACAACGTAAAATTTCATAATGGTAGAGCGTTCACGTCGGCGGATGTGAAATACACATTCGACGAACTTTTCAAGAGCAACAGTTTCAAGTCGAAGGCTTTTTTCGATACGGTCCCGATCGGCAAGAGTGAACCGACGGACGCCAACAAACCGCTCGCTGCACCTGCAAACACAAACGCGAACACCGGAACGAAACCGGCGGAAGAGCCAAAAACGAAGAGCGTTCCGCACATCATTTCTTTGGAAACACCCGATCCGCAGACGGTCGTCATAACCGTCACAAGGCCGGCGTTGAAAAATCAACTGCTATCGAATCTGGTTGCGATCCCGATCATCCCCGAAGGTTCGATCGACCAGCAGAAAGATCAACCCGTCGGTTCGGGCCCGTTTAAGTTTGTAAATTTCGATCAGTCGCAGAACATCGTCGAGCTCGCCGGCAATGCGGACTATTGGGAGGGCTCACCCAAAGTTGAGAAGCTTCGTATCAAGACGGTGACGGATGCAAACGCATTGCAGGCCGAACTTCAGACAGGCGGCGTCGATCTTGCTCCAAATCCATCGAACCTACCGCCGGACAGCGTCAGATCGCTCGGTGCGAGCCCTACCCTGAAGGTTGAACAGTCCGATGGATCGAACATTCAATATCTTGTATTCAATACCCAGTCCGCGCAGTTGAACAAGACCAAGATCCGCGAAGCGATCGGCTATGCCATCGATAGGCAAAAAATAGTTTCAGAATTACTGTTCGATCAGGCGAAGGTGGCGCATTCCATAGTGCCTCAGCAATCGTGGGCCTACACGCCGGGAATCGAATACAAATACGATCCCGCAAAGGCTAAGCAGCTGCTGAAGGAAGCCGGATACAAGAACGAGCCGATAGTTTTTAAATACAGTTCCGGGAACGCGTATGTGAACCAGTACGCTCAGGTGATCCAGAATTCCCTGACGGATGTGGGGATCAATGTCCAGATCGAGACGCTTGAAGTGAACACGATTCGGACGCAGCTTGCCCAGGGACAATTTCAGATGTACACCGGCATATGGATCGGCGGAAATCAGGACCCGATCTTTCTTCGCGATCTGTTTACGACGGGAAAGATTCCGGGAGGGTCAGTCGCGTGCTGTAACCGCAGCCGATACTCGAATCCGGAACTCGACACAATTCTCGAAGATGCGGTGAACGCGATCGACCGCGAGACGGCGAAAGGCTTGTACGTAAAGGCGCAAGACATCGTGAGCCGTGAATTGCCGCTATATCCGCTCTGGTATCCGGCGAATCTGGTTGTCGCGAACAAACGCATCGGCAACATCAAGATCAGCGGCAGCGGCGACTGGAGTTTCTTGAAAGATATAACGGTAACGCAGTAGGGAACGCCGGCATCCTGCCGGCATGAGCGCGAAGCGCGAACAAAGGTTTGAGTTGATGCTAGCGTTTGACGCCGCGGAACGCGGCGATTGCCGGCAAGATGCCGGCGTTCCCTCGTGCTTGACATTTAAATCTCACTCGCTAGAATCTTTCTTTGCGATGCGGGAGTAGCTCAGTGGTAGAGCGCGACCTTGCCAAGGTCGAAGTCGCGAGTTCGACCCTCGTCTCCCGCTCCAAAAATATCGGAAGCGACGCAACGCGGTCAGTGCCGACCGATAGCGTCGCTTCAATTGCTTGCTCTTAACGATCTTCAGGACTGGATATTGATCGCGGATTTCTTTCAATCCAAAATCCGCAATCCAAAATCCGAAATCAAAATGGCGGCGTAGCCAAGTGGTAAGGCAGAGGTCTGCAAAACCTTTATTCATCGGTTCGATTCCGATCGCCGCCTCCATCCAAAACTCCTCGATACTCAAGTTACAAACTGTCGCGGTCGCAGAACGGAGGCCGTCGCTCGCTCGCGCCGTTGTGCGCTATCATCTTGCCTGATGTCGCTCCAAATTATTCGCAGCCGCAGAGTCGTCACACCTTCCGGAGTTCGACCGGCGGCCGTTCATTTTGATAACGGAACGATCCGGTATGTCGGTGAATGGATCGGTACTCCGGACGGCGCGAATCTGATCGATGTCGGCGATCTCGTCGTGATGCCGGGGTTGGTCGACAGTCACGTTCACGTCAACGAGCCGGGACGGACGGAATGGGAAGGTTACGAGACGGCTACAAGAGCTGCGGCGGCGGGTGGCGTTACGACGATCGTCGATATGCCGCTCAACTCGATTCCCGCCACGACGACGAAGAAAGCATTAGAGGAAAAGCTTGCCGCCGCCGACGGCAAGTGCTCGGTTGATGTCGCATTTTGGGGCGGAGTCGTTCCGGGAAATGTGAGTGAGCTTGGACCGCTCGTTACGCGGGGCGTGCGCGGGTTCAAGTGTTTTCTTATTCATTCCGGCGTCGAAGAGTTTCCTCACGTATCGGCGGCCGATCTCAGAATTGCGATGCCCGAGCTCGCACGCCTGGATACTGTATTACTCGTTCATGCCGAGCTCGAAGGCCCGATCGACGCAGCCGTCGCGTCGATCGCGGATGATGATCCGCGCGAGTACAACACCTTTCTCCGTTCGCGTCCACGCACAGCGGAGGACGAGGCGATCGCATTAATGATCGAACTATGCCGCGAGACCGGAGCTCGCGTCCACATTGTCCATCATTCGTCGTCGGACTCATTGGATCTCCTTCGTCGAGCACGATCCGAAGGGTTGCGGATCACCGTCGAGACATGTCCGCATTATCTGACACTGGCCGCCGAGGATATCGCCGATGGCGACACACATTTCAAATGCTGTCCTCCGGTGCGTGAGCGCGAGAACCGTGAGAAACTTTGGGAGGCGGTAGCCGACGGGACGATCGATATGATCGTTTCGGACCATTCGCCGTGTACACCCGAACTGAAGAAGCAGGAATCCGGTGATTTCATGGACGCATGGGGTGGGATATCCGCACTGCAGTTCAGCCTTCCGGTCATGTGGACAAATTTCAAGTCGCGTGGTTTTGGGCTCGATGATATGACGCGTTTGATGTCTCAAGCTCCGGCGAAACTGGCCGGGCTCGAAAACCGGAAAGGTAAGCTCGCTGCCGGCTTCGAAGCGGACATCGTCGTGTGGGATCCAGACGAGCGATTCACCTTGCGACCTGAATTGATCCAGCACCGCCACAAGTTGACTCCATACGAGGGGATGGAGCTTTACGGAAGAGTTCGGACCACGTATGTTGGCGGGACGGAAGTTTTTGCTAATGGAGCGTTTACGAATACAATCGTCGGGAAGCTGATCGTCTAAATTGAGACCGGGAAAGGTAGTTAGGGGGAGGTTCGAGTGTTGCTCGTCAAATGGCGAGAAACGTCCCATCGATTCGTGTATTTAGTGTGTTTCGTGGTTACTGCTTTTGGAAGATTTTAACCACGAATCACACGAAACACGCGAAATGATTGAGCCGAGTTAGTCGGGAATTCGAACCGGGTCCTTTGCGAAAAGTTTTCCCAAAACGATTAGACTCACCGAACTTTTATGGAATTCACTGATCTCGTCGATTTGGCATCCGAAAAACTTGGCGGAGCTGTGCTCTTTGCGAACGACGAATTTTTTGCTCCGAAAGAGACTTTACTGAATCCGGCCGCCGCCATCTGGATCGAGGGCAAATATACCGAACGCGGCAAATGGATGGATGGATGGGAGACGATGCGTCGTCGCAGTCCGCGACTCGAAGAAGAATTTGACTGGTGCGTCGTTCGGCTTGGAGCCCCCGGGGGAATCAGAGGCGTCACGGTCGACACAAGTTTTTTCCGCGGGAACTTCCCTTCTCACTGCTCGATAGACGCATGTTCCGCGGATCCGAAATCGGACATCACGCAATTGCTCGGAGCGAAAACGGACTGGACGGAGATTCTCCTCAAGTCTGCCCTCAGCGGCGATAGTCAAAATAGTTTCCCGATCGATTATCTGGAACGAACAACTCATGTTCGACTAAAGATCTTTCCGGACGGCGGTGTTGCACGCTTGCGAGTGTACGGCGATGTCTTGCCTGATTGGGACTCTATAAAGAAGCGGAATAGCGAGGTCGATCTGGCCGCCGTCGAAAATGGCGGAACGGTACCGCTGGCGAGCGACATGTTTTTCGGTCATCGCATTAATCTCATCATGCCCGGTTTCGCCCGCGACATGAGCGACGGTTGGGAATCGCAGAGGCGACGCGGTCCGGGTCACGACTGGTGCATTATCAAACTCGGTGCGCCGGGGACGCTCACGCGCGTCGAGATCGACACCTCGCATTTCAAAGGAAATTATCCCGAGACTTGTTCGATCGATGTCGGACGCTCCGATTCGTCCGCATCAATTGAATCAATTGAGTGGAAGGAGCTGCTCGCGAATACAAAGCTGCAGCCGCATACACGGCATACATTTATTGATGAATTGGCAGATCTCGGAAACGTCACGCATGCGCGGCTGAACATTTTCCCTGACGGCGGTGTCAGCCGTCTGCGACTCTATGGCAGGATCGCCGGATGAACGAAACTCTTGAACGAATCAATCAGGCCACTACCTCCGAAGCCGATTCGATTTTTGGAGATTGCTGCGGTTCGGCAACCTGGGCAAGCATGATGACAATGGTGCGACCTTTTAACTCCGAAGGCGAGCTGATGAATATAGCCGTTGCTGTTTGGAAGGATCTGCAAACCGAAGATCGGCTCGAGGCGTTCGCGGCCCATCCGAAGATCGGTGAAGAGAATGCAGCTTCGAAGCAACAGGCGCGAGCGGCTGAATGGTCGGCCGGAGAACAAGCCGGGATGAATTCGGCGGATGTGTTGTTGAAACAAGAGCTTGCCGCGGCGAATCGGGAGTATTACGAGAAATTCGGATTCATATTCATCGTCTGTGCGACCGGAAAAACCGCGGAGGAAATGTTGGAGCTTTGCCGCGCACGACTTGCGAACGAACGCGAAACCGAGATCTTGATCGCGGCGGGCGAGCAGCAAAAGATAACCGAGATCAGACTAAGGAAACTATTATCACTGTGAGCGGAATAACAACACATGTTTTGGATATTTCTATCGGCAGGCCTGCGGCCGGCGTAGCGGTCAGGCTCGAGCGGCAGACGAACGATGGCGGATGGGATGCGATCGGAACCCGGAAAACGGACACCGACGGTCGCGTGCGCGATCTCATTCCTGAAGGCGAGCCATTGATCGCATCGGCTTACCGTCTCACGTTCGATGTCGGGCCCTACTTCAAAGAGAACGAGATCGAGAGTTTCTATCAGGAAATCACGATCGGCTTTCTCGTCATCGACGCGGCGCAGCACTACCACGTTCCGTTGCTGCTGAGTCCTTTTGGCTATTCAACTTATCGCGGGAGCTAACGTATGTCGGTTCAACTGGTCCACAACAATTATGGAAAATCGCGCGTCCGCCTGATGAAAGTGTCGCGCCGCGGAGATTGGCATGAGCTGCAAAATATTAACGTGAAGATCGCGTTCGAAGGTGACTTCGACGAAATCCACTTGGACGGGGACAACAGCAAGTGTCTGCCGACCGACACCATGAAGAACACCGTCTATGCCCTTGCGGCCCAGACGGAGGAGATCGAAGAGATCGAGAGCTTTGGGCTCAGGCTGGCTCGCCACTTTCTGGCCGAAAATGAGCAGATCTCGCGCGTATCGATCGATATCATCGAACATAAGTACACGCGCATCCCGATGGGCGATGAGCCGCATCCGCATTCCTTTACAAAAAGTGGAGGCGAGAAAAGGACAACCGCGATTCGCCTGACCCGGGACGAGTGTTCGGTCGAATCGGGGCTCGAAGACCTCACCGTCATCAAGACGACCAGATCCGGATTCGCGGGTTTTAAAAAGGACAACCTCACGACGCTGCCGGAGGCCACCGACAGAATATTTTGTACGGCGGTCAAAGCAAATTGGCGATACGCGAGACCGGAAGCGGCGACCGAGGAGCTTTGGAGCGGTGTGCGTCAGACGATACTCGAAACGTTTGCGGAGCACGACAGTTTGTCGGTGCAGCATACGCTCCATGCCATGGGCGAGGCCGTCCTTGATCGTCATCCGGACGTTATCGAGATCGCATTCTCTCTGCCGAATATTCATTGCATCCCGGTCGACGTAACGAGATTTGGCGAGGCGAACAACAACACCATCTTTCTGCCGACCGAGGAACCGCACGGCTTGATCGAAGGCCGTTTGCGACGTGAGTAGTTGGCGGGGCGGACAAGTCTTAAGATCGAAACCACGAAATAAAACGAATCACGAAACGCTCGAAAACATGGTTGCATCTCTGCGTCTCGGCGGTAAACAAACATATGACAACATCGCTATCAGCTGAAAACATCGATCGCATCAGCGAGCAACTCCGGCCGTCGCTTGCGACTTTCGCAAAGTCATATCCCGGAGGAACCGGCCATCGTCAGCCGGTTCATACCGTCTACGGAGGAGCTCATCTTTTTAAGGCGGACACGGCCGTCAGGCTCGGACAGCTTGCGATGAGGTCCTTCGAGACATTTGCACCGGACGCCGCGACATTTGGGGGCGCACTGGATCTTCCCCACGGGATCCGCGAGATCATTTTCGAACGTGTCCGCGAGAAGCTTGCACGCGAGGCGGTGGAAGATTTTCGTATCGATTTCGAAGACGGTTACGGGACACGCGCCGACGAAGAGGAGGACGGCCACGCCGTGTCGGCGGCCGAAGAAGTCGCTCGCGGTATGACGGCCGGAACGCTGCCGCCGTTCATCGGGATAAGGATCAAGACGTTTAGCGAAGAGCTGCACGCGCGGAGTATCCGGACGCTCGATCTTTTTCTGACGGCGTTGGTTGCTGCGTGCGGGGGAAAGCTTCCCGATAATTTCGTCGTGACATTCCCAAAGATCGTAACGCCCGAACAGGTCACCGCCCTCGCCGATATCTTTGACAAGGTCGAACCAAAGCTTGGCCTCGCGCCAAACACGCTCAAGATGGAGATGATGATAGAGACGACGCAATCGATCATCGGACCCAATGGCGAGATCGGGATTCCGCGCTTGCTCGAGGCGGCGCGCGGCCGATGCGTCGCGGCGCATTTCGGTACGTACGATTACACGGCGAGTTGTGACATAACGGCTGCATATCAGGACATGCTCCATCCGGCGTGCGATTTTGCCCGGAACGTGATGCAGGTTTCGCTGGCGGGGACAGGCGTATGGCTGTCGGATGGTGCGACGAACGTCATGCCGGTCGCCCCGCATCGCGGTGAAGATCTGACATCCGAGCAGATCGCCGAAAACAACCGGGTCGTTCACCGTGCGTGGAAACTTCACTACGACCACTGCCGGCATTCGCTTGCGAACGCGTTTTACCAGGGCTGGGACCTTCACCCCGGACAATTGCCGACACGCTACGCCGCCGTCTTTACATATTTTCTCGAGGGTCTCGATGCGGCGAGCGAACGGCTCAGCAACTTTGTCGAAAAAGCCGCTCGCGCGACGCTGGTCGGCGACATCTTCGACGACGCCGCCACCGGCCAGGGACTGCTGAACTTTTTCCTGCGGGCAATAAACTGCGGTGCGATAACTGCAGATGAAGCGACACGCCGAACAAGCATCACGCTCGACGAGCTCCGCTCAGGTTCGTTTGTGAAGATATTGGAGAACCGGAAAGGATGAGATTTTGGGGACGCGGCTGTCTTGGGGTAATCTTTACCTATTGTGAGATTACTCAGCACCCGATCGCCCAGAGCCAAAATCGTTTCGTCGAATTTCAGCATCAAGCCGTTTTCGTTGATAAGCGTTGCAGCTTCGATAGCTTTTGTATGTTTCTTCTCATCGTCAATAACTGCGCAGGGGCCGGTCATCGTCCAGCCGGGTGCGCCGGGCGAGGCGTCGCGAATCCTGCCGTCGTCGACACGCGCAAAACTTCCACCGGCTTCGCAAAAAGACGTCGAGTTCATGCAGGGGATGATCCATCATCACGCACAAGCGGTCGAGATGACGGCGATGATCGAGTCGCGAACCGAGAACAAGGAACTTCGCCTTCTCGGAGCGCGGATCAGCCATTCGCAATCCGACGAGATCAATTTTATGCGACGCTGGCTCGAGGCCCGGGGAGAACCGATTTCCGCGCCGATGAAGGGAATGCAAGGTATGGATATGTCGAGCCACCATCACCACATGCTGATGCCTGGGATGCTCACGCCAAAACAGATGGACACCCTCGCTAAAGCAAATGGCGCGGAGTTCGATAAACTGTTTTTGAAAGGAATGATCCAGCACCACGCTGGTGCTTTGATCATGGTAAAAGATCTGTACGATACGGCCGGCGCCGGGCAGGATGCCGAGCTGTTCAATTTTGCGACCGACATCGACAGCGGCCAACGGGCCGAGATCAGAGTCATGGAAACCATGCTCGCTGAAAAACCGTAAAAAGAAAATGATGATAAGAGTTCACACCACCGCCCTTCGTTTATTGGCTGCTTCCCTTCTCTTGTGCTCGTCTTTTGTGATCGGAGCAATGGCGCAGGCCGCTCCGGCCGAAACACCGAAGCCGCTTCCGCCGGGCATGACCGGCTCTAATGCGAACGACCCGCGTTCCAAACTGACGCCCGGGTTGTACGATGCCGGCGAACTGGCCTTTGGCATGAAGCACATCACGCTGCTCAGGAAACCCGAGACGTTTCAGCTTGGCACCGATAGTGCGGATGATCCGAAGGTGAAGGCGACCTTAAACAGCATTGGTATGGGCGATGCTCCGTTGCCGAAGTCATTTCAGGTGATGCTCGCGCAACTTGCATTTTCAAACTCGGACCTTGCGTTCCAGGGTAATCACGTGTTCATGGGGAACTTTTACGGGATGAACATCTACGACATTTCCGATCCGGCAAAGGCAACTCTGGTGACGTCGATCGTGTGCCCAGGCGGGCAGGGTGACCCCTCGGTTTATAAGAACCTTCTCTTTATGTCGGTCGAGATGGCGAATGGCCGCCTCGATTGCGGCACGCAGGGTTTCCCCGCTGCACCCGCTCCTGCTGAGGGGCAACAGCCGTCTGCTCCCGCCGCTGAGAAAGATCGGTTTCGAGGCGTGCGGATCTTCGATATTAGCGACATTAGGAATCCGAAACAGGTCGCCGCCGTTCAAACCTGTCGCGGTTCGCATACTCATACGCTGGTGACGGATCCGAAGGACAAGGACAACATCTACATTTATGTTTCGGGGACTTCCGGTGTCCGCCCAAGCGAAGAATTGGCAGGGTGCTCGGATGGGGCTCCGGATAAGGATCCGAATACGGCGCGCTTTCGCATCGATGTGATCAAGGTCCCGCTGGCGGCGCCGCAAGATGCAAAGATCGTATCGCGGCCGCGAATTTTCGGAGATGCGACGACGGGTGCGATAAACGCACTCACAAACGGCGGCTCGCACGACGGTGACGGACAGCCGGCCGAAACCGATCAGTGCCACGATATTACCGTCTATCCTGAGATCGGCCTTGCGGCCGGTGCATGTTCGGGTAACGGCATCCTGCTCGACATAAGAGACCCGGCGAATCCGAAACGTCTGGATGCCGTGAACGATAAGAACTATGCGTACTGGCACTCGGCGTCGTTCTCGAACGACGGAAAGAAAGTAGTGTTCACAGACGAGTGGGGCGGCGGGATGAGCCCGAGATGCCGGGCCACCAATCCGAACGTGTGGGGAGCGAATGCGCTTTTCAATCTGGCAGGCAACAAACTGACTTTCGTGAATTATTACAAGCTGCCGGCCGCCCAGGGTGAGACCGAGAACTGCGTCGCGCACAACGGCTCTTTGATCCCGGTTCCGGGCCGAGACATCAAGGCACAGGCCTGGTATCAGGGCGGGATCTCGGTTATGGACTTTACCGATCCGGCAAGGCCGGTGGAGATCGCGTATTTCGATCGCGGACCGCTCGATGCGAAGATGGCTGGCATGGGCGGATTTTGGTCGGCTTACTGGTACAACGGTCGCATCTACGCGTCTGAGATGGCGCGCGGCCTTGATATCTTTGAGCTGACACCGACGGATCACCTCTCGCAGAACGAGATCGATGCGGCGAAAACGGTGCGCGTGGATGAACTAAATGTACAGAACCAGCAGAGGATCGAGTGGCCGAATCGGCTGGTTGTAGGTAGCGCGTACGTCGATCAGCTGGAGCGATCGAAAGCGTTGCCGGCTGACGAGATCGAAAATCTTCGGCAGGCTATCCAGAAGGCAGCGGGTTCCAGAAAGGATCTCGGGAAACTCAAGAAGCTAGCTCCGTCGTTGGAGAAAAACGCAGGCATGGCGAAGAGCTCGGGAGATGCGGCACGCATGCGAGCTTTGGCTGAGATCCTGAAGCGGCCGTCGGCGTGAAGTAAGGTTACTTGAGAAAATTCGAGTACGTCAGCGGTTCCTTCTTCTAAAGAGACTCCCGTGACGGATCCGCATCTTTACCTTTTTTTCGGAGTGTTATTTCGAACCGCGTACTTAAGCGTCTTTCCGACTAGCCTACCTAGATAAGTCAGATAACTCAGAGATGCTTCAAGACGCGTTGGAGCCGATTCCCAGCGGGCGATAAACTGACGTTGGAGATTCAGAGGATGACGCTTGTTAACAAACAGGACGCGGAGGATCTCGGCGGGTTTAAGATGATGTAACGGAGTCGGATTTGTGTTGGGCTCGCACCAAACGTAAGCCTTGGGTTCGATAAACAGATCCCAGCCGGCCTTTCGCATTCCCATCAGCCATTGTGCGTCGCCCCAACCGTGCGGAAATTTAGTCTCGTCCATCAGTCCGCACTCGAGTATGGCATCGGTGGGAAACAGCACGCAGTTACCGACAATGGCCTGAACGGTAAACGCGGTCTGCGGGACGTTAAAAGCAGTCCAGTCTTCCGGCATCTGCCAACCGCCCTTCCATGCATTCCAAACCGGCCCGACCTGGAAGACCTTATGCGGTTCGTTCCAGAGTAAGAGGAGCGCGCCGACGATGGAATGAGAATGCTGTCGTGCGCTGCCAATCATCCGCCCAAGAAATTGTTCGTGAAAAACAGCGTCGTCGTTCATCGTCGCGACGTAGTCCGGTTCCCATTCGAGAGCGGCCGTGATCCCCCGGTTCGTGCCGGCGGCGTAGTGGAGATTTCCGTCGCCTTGGATCAGACGCACATCGGGAAACTGTAAACGGATCGCGTCGCTCGTGCCGTCGGTCGAACCGTCGTCAACGACATAGACACGGACATCGAGCCCGGTCTTGTCGATCCGGGAAAGACTCTTTAACGCTTGGAGAGTTGTGTCGCGGCGATTGTGGACGGGAATGACCAGCGCGACTTTAGTGAGGATTTCGCTCATCGACGCCGAACCTATTTTGCGGTCTGCGACGATTTGATTTCGTCCTGCTGCAACGCCAGTTGAACCTGCTCCTCGATCCATGAATATGTCTTAGCAAGCCCGTCCTCGAGGCTAGTCTGCGGTTCCCAGTTCAAGACCTCGCGGAGCACTGTGTTGTCCGAGTTTCGTCCGCGAACACCTTGCGGGCCATCGACGTGTTTCTTTGTTATTGAGAAGTTCGCTGTCGCAGCAACGATGTCCGCAAGTTGGTTGATCGTCACCATCCGATCCTGCCCGAGATTGATCGGCTCATGATGATCGGAACGCATCAGCCGATAGATACCTTCTAGACAATCGTCGATATAGCAAAAGGAACGGGTCTGCTCGCCGTCACCCCAAATCTCGATCTCCGGATTTCCGGTCAACTTTGCGGTCGCAACCTTCCGGCACATCGCCGCCGGTGCCTTCTCGCGCCCCCCTTCCCAGGTTCCCTTCTCACCAAAAATGTTATGAAAGCGGACCGTCCGAGTTTCGAGGCCGTAGTCTTCGCGATAGTGCATGCAGAGACGTTCGGAGACAAGCTTTTCCCAACCGTACGCATCCTGCGGCATTGCCGGATAGGCATCGCCCTCTTTGAGCGGAGTGACGTTCGCGTCTTCCTGAAGAAACTCCGGATAGATACAGGCCGAGCTGGTGTAGAGATATCGTTTGACGCCGTTCGTCTTCGCGGCCTCAAGCGTATGGAGATTGATCAGCGAGTTGTTATGGAGGATCTGCGCGTGATGAGCGGAGATGAAACCCATTCCCCCCATGTCAGCCGCGAGTGCATAAACTTCATCGACGTCAAGCGTCGCCTGAAGGCATGCTTCCCAGCGTCGGAGGTCGAGGATCTCAAATTCGTCCGCGTCCGTTTTAGCGAACTCGGGATATTCAAGATCGACGCCGCGCACCCAATAACCCTTGTTTTTCAAGTACGTAACTAAATGGCTTCCGATAAATCCGCCGGCACCGGTAACCAGAACTCTGGTCTGATCTGTCATAAATCATCTTTTGACGTGGGTAAGTTCCTAACTGGAAAAAGTTTATCACATCGGCGTTGGAACGTAGAAGCCTGTGTGGCTGAGTGGTAATGTGGGCGTAGTTGGGCGCCGGGTTCATGCCGCCGCTTATGGCCTTATTCCTGTTTTGTTCCGAGCAGGTAAATAAGCCAACTCACCATGCCTGGCAATGCCGCCCGGAAGCTGGAAATTCGAACGCGTGGTGCGTGACATCAAATTCAAATCTTCCTTTCCGTGGAAAAAGTATCTATTATTACAGAGGGGTTTTCAGACCCCGCTCTTTCCTTTAATCCATCCGAAAAATATGACTGCTCTTTCTTCTTCCTTCGAAGCGATCACGGGTATGCCTGAAGCCGTAGCGTATGTCTTCGTTTTCATTATTGGTGCGATCGTTGGTAGTTTTCTGAATGTCGTTATCCATCGGGTTCCGAACGAAGAGTCGATCGTCTTTCCGAATTCGGCGTGTCCAAATTGCAAGACCCCGATCAAGGCGTATGACAACATCCCGGTCCTAAGTTGGCTGATCCTCCGCGGAAAATGCCGCGGCTGC
>JBBKXD010000133.1:0-13454 GCA_037969295.1 Pyrinomonadaceae bacterium
GTCAGGTGGCGACCTCGTGAAGCGGTAAAGTCAAAATACAACGCCCAGTCGGGGGCCACTTGCTGCTCGAATCCAACGTTGAATGTCAAGATGTCCGGATTTTGGTAGTCACGATCAAATACGCGGACGCCGCTAAAGCACGGGAACGGATTGGTGAACGGTCCCGGAAGGCTAAAATTGCGAATTGTCGAGCACGAGCCCGCCGTCGGCGTCACAAGATTCGGCCATACTGGCCTAATACCCGGATTTGCGAAGAGCCCCCCGGCGATGGTCTGCTGCTGGACACCGTTGGTTGTGATCGACCCGACCTGCGACAGCATATTTTGCCGGGCGTTATAGATGCCAAAGCTGGCACGCAAAACGGAACGGCCCTTGCGGCTTATGTCCCACGCGAACCCTACACGCGGCTGAAACATTTTCCAATCGCTCGGCAGCGTACCATCGGAAGGGAACAATGGATTGTCCAGAAATCTTCCGTACGCCGTATCGGCAGGGGCAACCACAGGATCGGGAAATATCTGAGCTTCCCACCGAAGTCCGAAATTCAAAGTGAAATTTGGCCTTATCTGCCATTTATCTTGGGCGAAGAGAGCAAAGTCTTCGTTGGTGATCTTAGATGCTCCCGTCGCGTCGGTTGCAAGGCCCGTCCTCCCTGCGCCCTGCAGGTATAAGAGCAACGGTGTCACACCGGTGCCGCCCCCCTTTCCACTGCCGGGACAAGTCTGATTAAAAGGCGCAAAAGCGGTGATCCACGTGCCGTTAGGGCAAATCATGGCGTTCGGCCCAAAACCGTTCGCCGCCGGCGTCGAAGCGTAGCGGATAAAACCATTCACACTGTCGAAGATATATCTTCCGGTAAAGAAACCCCGGAAGACCTGATCGTTGAGACTATGTATCCACTCGCCCCCGAACTTGAGAGTATGCGAACCCGAAACTACTGACAGATTGTTACGTACCTGAGTCCGCCAGAAGAGTTCATCGATTCCGGGCTGTATGAAGAAAGGATTGCCGAAACGAAATGTCGTTCCGAAACCCATTGCCGTATCAGCCGGAACATTCGAGTTGACGGCCGAACGAGGGCGATCCTCACGCGAGTACGTGAAGTGAGCTTCGTTGACCATGGTCGGCGAGATCGTCGTATAGAGATTGAAGTTTGCGACGTTGATCTTCGAAGGGCCCTCGGTACCGTTTGCCGAAGCGCCATACGTGGGCACGTCAAAAGTCTGGTTCGTATTCTTCGAGAAATCGAAATTGTACGAGGCGCTGAGCTTGTTGCTGCTGTTCAGATCGACGTCAATTTTGCCGAGAAACGCAGTGTTTCGGACCGACCGGTCGATCGGCGTCCCTTCTTCCTGAGAGCGCGACGCTCGGAAAAAGTTGAGCAGAGCCAGCCGCTGACAGTCGGGATTGGCGATGATCAGGGCCTCGTTCGTGCCGATCGTCGGATTCGCTGCGGGACACGCAGTCCCGCCGACCTGCTCACTGAGATTACCCCGCGTCAGGTTTTCACGAATGGATTCCAACGCGAAGAAAAAGAATGCTTTGTTCTTGACGATCGGGCCGCCGATCGTGCCTCCGAACTGATCGCGGTGAAAACCGTCGAGCGATTTGCCATCGGAGGTGTTAGACGAAAGCGCTTCGTTCCGCAGATTAAAAAACAGGCTGCCGTGAACTTCATTAGTGCCCGATTTAGTGATGACATTAATAATGCCGCCGGCGGTGCGTCCATACTCGGCGCCGGCACCGGTCGCGATCACCTGAAACTCCTTGACGGCTTCGAGCGCAATATCGATCGCCGCGCGTTGTCCGCCGGCTTGTTCGCCAAAGAATCCGTTGTTGTAATCTCCGCCGTCCAAGCTGACGTTATTGAAGATTCCGCGTTGCCCGGCAAAGTTGATCTCGTCACCGTCCGGCCCCTGCGTGATACTTACGCCGGGTGTCAGTGTCAAGAGATCTTCGAATTTTCGTCCGAGGATGGGTGTGTTGCTGATGGCGGCTTCGTTTAGCGTCGTGCTGGACTCGGTCTTTGCGGTATCGATGGTCGGTGTCGATGTGATGGTCACTTCGCCCGCGACACCCGAAACCCTCAACGTAACATCCAGCGACAAACGACGCCCGACCGTCAACTCGACATTTTCCTGGTTCAGTTTTGCAAAACCAGATTTTGAAATGGAGACCACATAGCGTCCGGGCGGCATCGAGAGGAGCGTAAATCGGCCTTCGGAATCGGTTGTAAACGTCCGGGTGAAGTTAGTGGCGACATTTCTTGCCTCGACAGTTGCTCCCGGTACGACGGCGCCCTGTTCATCCGAGACAGTTCCCTGGATCGTTCCCGACGTAATATCTTGTGCAAATGCACCGACCGCAAACAAGATCAAAAACGAAAACAAACGCACGATCCGGAAACACCACATCATTCGTCTTGCAGGTTTACAACTCAACATTTTTTGTTCTCCTTACTCTCGGCTTTGGAAACAGGGCAAGCTCGCAACTCACCGCAAAACTTTCAGGCGAGGTTGAAAGCGAAAATTGAATTAGACGTTAATAGCTCGGGCGATCGTTTTTCTAAAGCTTCAAACATTCAGGTCACCAAACCGCGAACGCTGTAGTCTCTGAAAATCGATATAACAAATCTGAAAGCTTGCGAATTATAGTCACCGAAACGAAACTAATTCAAACCGACCAACCTTATTTTTCGGTGTTGCACCGGGGGTACGATTCAGGACGCAAGCTGTGATAATCTTGCCCGTGCCCGCTTTGTTCCAACCATTATTGCGCCAGAAGAATCTATGTTGTGGAAAATCGCAGTTAAATGTGGATTTTTGGGAGCGTCTTTGGGATTTTGAGTGAAGCGGCATTTCGGTCTTCGGCACCCGTGGTGGTCGGCTGGACCGTTGAACCGACCCGGCGATTGATATTATCCCGGAGCGTTCTTCCCCATATTCTCTTTCTCGATTTAGTGGTTGGCATTGAGCATTTAGATAGAGAAGGTCCCAACTCAGTGCTGTGGTAGTTCTGGAATTTGAGCCCGTGAAACCTTTTAAGATCAGAAACATAGACATTGACCCGCCGTTGATCCTGTCACCGATGGCAGGAGTGACGGATTACACTTTTCGCCGACTGATAAAGCGGCGAGGCGGCGTAGGTCTGGTCGTGTCGGAGTTCATATCGGTCGAAGGTTTGACGCGCGGCAATCCAAAATCGAAGCGTCAGATGCGGTTTGATGACGAGGAACGGCCATATGCCGTTCAAATATTTGGCGGCCAGCCGGAGCGAATGGTGTTGGGTGCGCAGATGGCCGAAGAGGTCGGAGCGGATATTCTGGATGTAAACTGCGGCTGCCCTGCGCCTAAGGTTGTACGAAACGGGGGAGGCTCTGGGCTTCTGAAAGACATGCCGAGGCTCGAAACGATACTTAGTGAGATCAAGAAGGCGATCAGCATTCCACTTACGCTAAAGGTGCGAACCGGTTTTTCCGAATCGACAATTAATGTGGTCGAGGTGGCGAAGATGGCGGAACAATGCGGTGTCGAGCACATCCAGGTTCACGGACGCACTCGGGATCAAGGCTACAAAGGCCTTGCGAACTGGGACCTCATCAAACAGGTCAAACAAGCCGTGTCGATTCCGGTTTCGGGTAACGGCGATGTTACGACGATCGAGTATGGCCTTGAGCGTTGGCAAGAGGCCGGGACGGACGGCATACTCATCGGCCGCGGAGCGATGCAAAATCCCTGGATATTTCGACAGTTCGCGGATGCGATCGCCGGACGTGAGATCTATCAGCCGAATCTCGAAGAAAAGAAGACCGTCCTGCTCGAGTTCTTCGGCATGTGCCGCGAGGAAATGCCAGAGATCGTCGCGCTGGGCAAGATGAAGCAGCTCGCCGGACAATTTACGAAAGGGCTGGTCGGCGGTGCGCAGTTTCGACAGACACTCTACCATTCGCATTCGGCGGATGAGATCCTCGACAACATTACTACCTACTTCAACGAGCTGGAGGCGAGCGATCACTTTGGTGACGGGCTCGTCGAGGCCGACGAGGTGGTCATAACCGGGTGTGATACTTTCAGTCAGCGGCAAAATGCATCGGCTCGGTCGTTGTAGGCGCGCGGATGACGTTTTTCTATATATGGAGACAGTTATGAACAATTTTGCCAGAACGCTTACCGGCATTTTCGTATTTACACTTTTTGCGACCTCCTCCACTCTGGCGCAAAAGATTACACCTGAGGAGCTCGTCGCGAAGCATCTCGATTCGATCGGCACTGCCGAAGCCCGGGCCGCGGTCAAGTCGCAGGTGGTGGTGGGCGACGTAGTAGTCACATTCATTTCCCAAAAAAATCAGCCCGCGTTGGGACGTGTCGTGATGGCCTCGGCGGGAACCAAAAACTTCTTCGGACTGAGCCTGAACGCTAGCGATTATCCCGGAGAACGGTTCAGTTTCGACGGATCGAAATCAAAGGTGGCGGGCGTGGTGAACGGCCAACGCTCGTACTTTGGCAATTTCGTCGACACCAACGAAATGATCCTTCGCGACAGTTTGCTCGGGGGAACGCTGGCTTCGTCTTGGGCTCTCCACGATCTCTCTCGTAGGAAGGTCAAGGTTTCCTCAGAGGGAACAAAGAAGATCGATGGGAAGGAATATTACGTGATGAGCTATTCACCGAAGGGAGGTAGTGACGTCGGCGTCACGCTGTATTTTGAAAAGGACACGTTCCGTCACGCTCGGACCGAATATAAGCGCACGATCTCGGCCGCCATCGGTGTCCGGGCGGAGCAGTCGAGCGGTTATGATGAGACTCGCCTTAAAGTGACTGAGGTGTATGGTGACTTTCGAGTTGAACAGGGCCTTACGCTGCCGCACACCTACAAGCTCACCTACTCGGAGATCGGACAGCGGGGCACTCGTGAGGTCGAATGGGCGTACACCTTAAACGAGTTCGCGTTTAATCAACCAATGGATGAAAAGACGTTCGACGCGGATGCAAAATGATGAAACGGTCACTTTATAAGGGCGTATGCGCGATTAGTATTTTCTTATTCTTCTCCGTAGCTGCGGCGTGGGGACAGGCATCTCCCGCCAAAAAACCTGAACAGGAAAAAAGTTTGACTAACGCTGCTTCCGCTTCGCCTGCTTATGCGGAGTTGCTGCTTAGAAAAACCGAGCTGCGATCCGATCTGGAATCTCTCATCCTCGAATATACCGAAGAGTTCCCGAAGGTAAAGGAATTTCGATTTGTGCTGGGCGTTATCGATCGGGACATCGCGAGACTTGCGAAAGTTAAGCCCGGAGATTCGGGAAAGCTTACGCTTGCGTTGGGAAAATTGATAGTCCGAAGGATCGAGCTGGAAACGGATATGTGGAACTTGCAACGGAACTATAAGGACGAGCACCCCGACGTGAAACGCGCAAAACGTAAGGTCGATATCTATGAAGCAGCGATCAGTGAGATCCTAAATTAGAGAATTATCTTCCAGAACCTTCTCTTCGATCAGCCGGTAAAGTTCGCCGGCTGAATGTTTTGAGACCTGTCTTGTCGTTGGGATTTGCTGGACAAGAATCCTTGTCGCTCGGTCCCGCCGTTTTATCTCGATCACGTCACCCGCCTTTACTTCTTTCGATGATTTCGCCGGGGTTTCGTTTACGGCAACCAGGCCTTTGTCGCAGAACTCCTGCGCGAGGCTTCGCCGGGGCATCAAGCGACTGGTTTTCAGAAATAAATCTAAGCGCATCAGTTTGAAACATAAAAGGCGAGCCAGTGAATTCTCACCCGCTCGCCTTTCCGGACCGACCTAGTATTATTTTGTTCGTTTATTATTCGACTTGCTTGCCGATTTGTTGGCCGGCTTCTTGTCCGATTTGCCCGCAGGCTTTTCTTCCGATTTGTCGCTCGGAGCAGCTTCAGTCTTCTCCTTCCGATCCTCGGCAAAAAGAATCGGCGACACGAGCGGCCTGTAGCTGTCGCTGATCTTTATGTACGAGTCGGTACGAAGTGACGCAAGGAATTGTTTAGTAGTCTCCGGAGCTCGCTCCGCGACGATCGCCATGCGAATCACATTTTCGTCAAAGTAAGATTCGTTAGTCGCCTTTTCGCGAGCATCAACCCGGAGAATGACAACGCCAACCTGATCTGCCGCGATCGGATCGGTATATGAGCCGATCTTCACGTCTTTGAGAGCGTTGACTAGCAGCGGCGACAACTCTGCGATCCTGAACTTACTAACTTTTCCGCCCTGCGTCACGATTCCGGGATCCGAGTTCTCCTTTGCAAGCTTATCGAAATCGCCCGATGCTCGAAGCTGAGCAACCAATTGTTTCGCCTTCTCGTTTACCGCGTTTACGTCCCGTCCGGCGAAGCTTAGGAATATCTCACTGACGGTGACGGTCTCCGGTCTTGTGAACTTGTCCTTGTGCTGATCGAAATAATCTTTCAGCTCCTTTGCGCTCAGCTGCCAGTAGATCTTCGACTGAACTTCCTTCTGGATGACAAGCTCGCGCGTCGCCTGCTTTTTCCAGATATCGCGGATCTCAACCGGGTTGACACCCGTCTTTTCCATCTCCTGATATAAAGCGTCCAGCGTCTTCAGGTTGTACTCCTTCATTATCTCCAGGAAACGCCGGTTTACATTTGCGTCGATCTCAGCATCGAAACCCAGCTCTTTCGCTTTCTGAACGAGCAGCTCTTCGTGTATGAGATTCGCGATCATCTCTCCGCGTTTTTCGTCGACCTCGCGTTGGGCATCTTCACGGGTCTTCCCCTGCTGGACCCCTGCCTCGACTATTTCCTTTGCCTCGCGCCTGACCTTTGATAAGGTGATAACGGACTCATTGACGACCGCTACTACCTCGTCAACAACGCGCTCCTCAGTTTCTTGAGCCGAAATCGCTAAAGGCCCTGCCAGACATAAAGCGAACAAAAAGAGAAATGAACCCAAAATTCTCATCGGTTACTCCTAAAATACTGTGTAAATAATGGCTAAAGCCTGAAATGCCGAACGTTCAAGTCGTTATGATGCAGCGAAACAGATTCGAGTTTCTTTCCAATTCGCCCGATAACGACAACTAGAAAACCTCCCTGATTACGGCTTTCTATCTATATCGGGTTGTTCCACCCGAGCGCTCGCAAATGAACAAAAAATGTCTGCAATGCGGCCTCATCAATTACCTCGCTGCGTACGATTGCCTTCGATGCGGGTCCGGGCTTGGCGAAAGTGAGAATATATCGCCAAACGGCGGTTTTCTCAAATCGACGCTCGCGAAACGCTGCTGTATTTGCGTGTTCGTTCTTTTCGCGACGACGCTCGTCTTCTACGGCTCATTGGTATTTTCCGCCGATTCCCTCGCGGGTGACCAGCCCGAAAAAGTCGAGGCCGCGATCGAGCATCTCCGACAGCGGGGCTTTACGGAAGAGGTATTCCTGCTGGAACACCTGACAGTCTTTCGTGGCAACGATAACTGGCTGAACGCTTCGGTCGAGAAAGAGAATGCTTACGCCGCGACAAACTTTCCTTTCGAGATCATTACGCTATATCCCGATTTTTTTACGTATGCGATTGACGAAGTTGAGCGCTCCGCGATACTTCTCCATGAGGCTAAGCATCTTAAAGGAAAGGACGAGAGGGAAGCGTACGAATTTGTTTGGAGAAATCGGAAGCGGCTGGGCTGGACCTACACGGCGTATGGCAATTCAATGATCTGGCGCGAAACACGCAAGCTCACAAAAGAATACTCACCAACACTTTTTGTTTGCGATTTCAACGCTTACGGTGACTGTACCGACTAGACTAAACGCAAACTTCCTGGAGCGCCTGCATAGCGACAATTATCGGTCCGTCTTCCGTCGCCTTGACCCTCAGGATCCCGCTCGGCGAAAAACTCGCACCCTCGTTTGCCGACAAATAATGCGTCAGCTTAGCCGGATCGACCTTTGCGTTCTGTGTGAGCTTGATCGCGACACCACCATCGGCCCGCTCAATAGATCCGACAAGCATCCGTTCGGCAAGCTTTCGAAGCCGTCCGTAGGCGAATAGATTCTCGACCGACTCCGGAATACGGCCATATCGATCTTCGATCTCGGAGTGAATGTGCATCAACGCCTCTTCGGACTCGGCCGACGAGATTCGCTTGTATGTCCTCAGCCGCTGGCTCGCCTCGGAAATGTATTCCTGCGGGATCGCTACGTCCACACCCAGATTGATCGACACGCTCGTCTCGTCCGCGATCTCGTCGCCGCGCATCTCGGCGATGGTCCGCTCGAGCATCTTCGTGTAGAGATCGAAACCGAGAGCGTCGAGGTGTCCCGACTGCTGCCCGCCGAGGATGTTACCCGCCCCACGTAACTCCAGATCGAGCGCCGCGATTCGAAAACCCGCACCGAGGTCCGAGAACTCCCGGATCGCACTCAAACGGCGACGGGCGATCGGCGTCAGTTCCAGTTCACTCGGTATCAACAAATATGCATAGGCACGGCGGTTCGAGCGTCCGACGCGGCCGCGGAGCTGATAAAGCTGCGACAGACCGTAGTTATCGGCGCGATTGATGATGATCGTGTTCGCACGCGGGATGTCGATGCCGTTCTCAATGATCGTTGTCGCGACCAAAATGTCGTATTTGTAGTCGATGAAATCGAGCATCACCTGCTCCATCTCTTTCTCGTTCATCTTGCCGTGGCCGATCGCGATCCGCGCGTGCGGCACGATCCTTTGAATTAGAGCCGCGATCGACTCAATCGTTTCGACACGGTTGTGAATAAAAAATATCTGCCCGTTCCGGGCGAGCTCAAGCTCTACGGCCGATCTGATGACACCTTCGGAAAATTGAACCACCTGCGTGTTGATCGCCAATCGGTCACGAGGCGGCGTTTCGATCACCGACATGTCGCGCATTCCTAACAAGGACATGTTCAGGGTGCGAGGAATCGGCGTCGCCGACAGGGTGAGGACATCGACCTTCTTCTTGAGCTGTTTCAGTTTTTCTTTGTGTGCGACACCGAACCGCTGTTCTTCGTCTACGACGACCAGGCCAAGCTTCGGAAGCTTTACGTCGTTCGAAAGAATGCGGTGTGTTCCGATCACGACATCGACATCACCTTTTTCACTTTGCTCAACGACGGCCTTTTGCTCTTTTGTACTGCGAAAGCGGGAAAGTAGATCGATCTTCGCCGGGAACGCCGCGAATCGCTTGCTGAACGTTTCGAAATGCTGGTACGCGAGGATTGTAGTCGGCGAAAGGATCGCAACTTGTTTTCCGTCCATCACCGCCTTGAACGCAGCGCGCATCGCGACCTCGGTCTTTCCGTATCCGACGTCGCCGATAATCAAGCGGTCCATGGGCCGCGCCGTCTCCATGTCCTCTTTCACGTCCTCGATCGCGGACGCCTGATCGACAGTAAGTTCGTACGGGAAAGCATCCTCAAATTCCTTCTGCCACGGGGTGTCGGATGAAAATGAATAGCCCTGAACAAGCTTTCGTTCGGCATAAAGCCTGAGAAGCTCGTCGGCCATATCGCGCATCGCGCGTTTGGCTTTCGCCTTAGTCTTTTGCCAGCCGATGCCGCCGAGCCGGTCGAGAGTCGGCGAGGTTGCCTCGCCGGATGAGTAACGCGAGACTAGATCCATGCGCTCGACCGGCACGAAAAGCTTTGCGTCGTCGGCGAAGATCAATAGCATGAACTCGCGGGACATGCCTCCGGCCTCGATCGTCTGCAAAGCCTCGAACCGGCCGATACCGTGATCGACATGGACGACATAATCGCCGGATCTCAGATCGCGGAAATCCGATATGAAGGCCCCGAGCTTACTTTTAGTACGGCGTGCCCGCGTTTGCGGCGTGGCCTCGGCGTGCTGTATCTCTCCGAAGACATCGGTCTCAGTCAGAACAGAAAGCTGAAGAGCAGCAATCTCAAATCCCGAAGACAGCTTACCGACATTGATCGATTTGAGGGGGAATGAAAGATCATACTCGCGCAATACTTCTTCGACCCGTTCGGCCAGGCCGAGTGTCTCCATGACGAGCATCGGCATTTTCGTTTGTGATTTCAATTCATCAGCGAACGCCCGAATATCGCCGTGAAATTTTCGCGTCGAGCGGGAAAGGATCTCCAGATCGATAGACTTTTCTGCAGTCGGAAAAAGAAAGAGCGCGTTTGAACCACGGGCGGAAACACGAGCAGCAGGGAGTGTGTTCTTCTGCGCCAACGAAGAGCCACCCTCGCTGTCTTCGGTAACGGCAAACTCCTCATCCGTCTTCGCAGCCGTTCGACCAAGGGCGCGAAGCTCAACCCGGTTCGCTGCCTCCAAGTTCGAGCGAAGGTCCTCGGGTTCGAGAAACAACTCGCTGGGTTCAAGAGCGATGTCGTCCGCCTCGACCGCCTCCTCGAAATGCCGTCGCGCGTTCTCGTAGAACGTCGAAATGGACTGCTCGATTAGCTGGGGCTCATCCACAACAAAGACACAATCGCCGAGGTATTCGAACGCCGTACCCTGTGCCGGCTTTGTGAGGCCAATCAAAAACTCCCAGCCCGAAAAGGTCTCACCCTCCTTTGCGAAATCCGTCCGGTCCTTCAAGTTTCGCGCTAAACGCTCTTGGGAAAATCGATCAGCGGCGAAGAACGCCCAGTCCTTCAGGTCCTGGCCCGTAACCGAGAATTCGCGCATGGGGGCCAGCGCCGCTTCGTTAAGGTGCGCGGTCGAAAGCTGCGTATCCGGATCGAACTCGCGAATCGAATCAACGGTGTCTCCGAAGAACTCGATCCGATACGGATTCTCCGCGTCGGGCGACCATGCATCGACGATTCCGCCGCGAATCGAGAACTGGCCTATGTTGTTGATCGGTTCTTCGCGGACGTAGCCGGCACGGATGAGCTTCTCGACCAGATCTTCGGGCGCAACATCTTCGTCCAGGCGAACAACCGCGCCGAGTTCAGATATTTCGTTGGGCGAAATTGTCCGTGTGATCAACGAGCGGGCCGAGAGAACTACGAAACCCGGCCGCTCACGGGTCAATTGCCATAGCGCCAGGGCTCGTCGTTCCTGAGTCTCGGCGTGTGGCGAGATCCCGGAGTATACATCCGTGTCGAACGAAGGTAGCGTGACGATCGCGGATTGCGGATTGTGGATCTCAGGTTCGGGTGGGCGACCGATGTCGGCCTCCGGGCCCCGAGCGTTGTTCTTGATCCAGAAATCGAGATCACATTCCCAGGTTTCAAGCTCTTCATTGGTTTGAGTGACGACGGCGAAATGTTTACCTGTCGCCGCCTGTACCTGAGCCAGCACATGGGCCTTCGCCGAAACTGACGTCAGTCCGCCGATCGAGATCACGCGCGAGCCGCGGTTGATCGCATCTATCAGATCCTCTATATCGGGAACTTGTTTGGGACGGGCACTCATAAACGCACATAGCCGCAGAAAACGAAACCGGGGGCGGTGTCCGTTCTCTTGCGGGCAGTTCAATTGTGCCATAAAAGGAAGACGTTTGCCGAGTTACGCGAGGCGCACATATAATCAAGGCTTTTACGAGCTGGCGAATTTATGACGATTCCTGAGTTTACCGACATTATCGAACAGAACGACCAGACCGCCGCGCGGCTCGAGCATCTTGAAAAGCTGCAGGAGATCGTCGGCAACGTTTATCCGAATAAGTTCGAGCGGAGTCGTGTGTCAGGGACCGAGGACACGATTTCCAATCTGCTGGATTTCGAGCCCATAAAAGAGATCGTTGGCGAGATCGGTGATATCGTTTCGAAACTTGCCGAGCGCGAGCGTCCGCCGGCGGATATCAAAGACGCGTTGAACGCTCGTCTAAAAGAGTTTGGAAACGTCCGCGTGTGCGGACGTCTCGCCGTACCGCCTCGCGTGATGGGAAAAGCGGCGTTCGTCCATCTGTCGGATGGAAGATCGCGACTGCAGATATATTGTCGTAAAGACGACTTTGTGCTCCTTCGGAACGACTCGACGGGATCGATAGATGCGACAGACTCTTGGACCGCGTTTCCACTTCTCGATCATGGCGATTTCATCGGCGTCGAAGGTTACCTGTTCATAACCAATACCGGTGAGCTGAGTGTCCACGTCGAGAGGCTGCAGTTTCTCTCAAAGGCAATGCTGCCGATGCCGGACAAGATGCACGGCATCGCCGACCCTGAGATCCGACAGCGGCAGCGCTACGCGGATCTCATCGCGTCGAGCTTGCAGATCGAGCACGAAGGCCTGACGACGCGTGAGGTTTTCGAAACGCGTGCGAAGGTCATCTCATCGCTGCGTCGCTCGCTGGAAGATCACGGCTACATCGAGGTCGAGACGCCGATGCTGACGCCGAAGGCAACCGGTGCCGCCGCGACGCCGTTCGAGACGCACCACAACGCGCTCGACATCACTTTGTATGCCCGGATCGCACCTGAGCTTTATCTGAAGCGGCTCGTGGTGGGCGGTTTCGAGAAGGTTTACGAACTTAACCGCAACTTCCGAAACGAGGGTATCTCGTACAAGCACAATCCCGAGTTCACCATGCTCGAATTCTATTGTGCATATATGGACGTCAACGGGATGATGGATTTTGGCGAGGAGTTGATTCGCGAGTCCGTGCAAAAGGCAATGGGTGGATTGAAGGTCGAGTATGAAGGGAACGAGATCGACTTTAGTAAGTTCCGTCGCGTTACCATGAGGGAGGCGGCAGCAAATGCGACGGGAGCCGATGCGAGTGACTTAAGTGATCAAGCCCTTCTCGAGGCATTCGAGGAGCGGGTCGAATCGACTCTGGTTCAACCGACCTTTATCATCGACTTCCCAAAATCGATCTCACCCCTTTCGAAAGCATCACCTGAAAATCCGAACGTCGCGGAGCGGTTCGAGCTTTTTATAAACGGTATGGAGATCGCCAACGGTTTCTCGGAACTGAACGATCCAAAGGAACAGTACGAACGCTTCGTCGATCAGATGTCCGAACGCGAACGCGGAGTCGAAGAAGCGATGGTGCTCGACGAAGATTACATCCGGGCCCTCTCGTACGGCATGCCGCCCGCCGCCGGCATCGGAATCGGCATCGACCGTCTGGTGATGCTGCTGACGAACAAGCACTCCATTCGCGACGTCATTTTGTTCCCGCATCTGAGGCCCGAACGAAAGCCGCAGGACGCTGACGAAACTGTTTCGGAATAATTGATAACTGATAGCTGATAAGTGATAACTGAAAACAAAACCCGTCTTCCGTTATCAGTTCTCACTTATCAGTTCTCACTTATTCCGGAAAAAACATTCTAAGTGATCAAGATCATCGGCTACACAACGTTAGCGCTTGTCGCGTTCGCATTTAATTCCATTCTTTGCCGGATGGCGTTGCGGACCGGCGAAGCGGATGCGGCGGGATTCACCGCTGTGCGGCTTGCGTCCGGAGCGGTCGCGTTGATCGTCATCAGTTATTTGTTTGGCAAAGGGAAGAGCTCAAACATGAAGCG
>JBBKXD010000134.1:0-2557 GCA_037969295.1 Pyrinomonadaceae bacterium
AGCGAAACGAGCTTGAGATTCTTTGCTCCGAACAGAACATCGATCGTCGGCTGGCCAGTGAAGTTTCGGCCGGTGTGATTTGTGACGAGGCCGATGCGTTTGCCTTCGAGTTCTTTGAAGTTGTTTCGCTCGAGAACGTCGATTCCATTCAGGACGGTCACATTTTTCCGTTGTGTTAACCCGCCCGCTACCGCAGGCGGTACTGACACGCTCGCCGTTCCCGGATGATTGCTTATCGCTAATTGCTTATTGCTAATAAACCTTGGGATCTGCGCGGCGACGGCCGCGTTGTATTCCGCCTCGGCCAGTTTGTACTTCTCTATCGACGTGTCTTCGATTGCCGAGGCGGCGACGGTTGCGACCTTTGCACGCAGCGAGGTGACATCGCCTTTGCCATCTGGATGAACTCGGTTCGACATGAAGACGACGAACGTCTGCGAGACGCGATCGATCCAGATCGACGTTCCGGTGAAGCCGGTGTGCCCGAACGAACCCAGTGGAAACAGCTCACCGCGGTTCGATGAGAATGACGTGTTGATGTCCCACCCAAGCCCGCGCGTGGCACCGTCCTCGGAGACGACGATCGGGGCAGTCATTCGAGCGATGGTTTGGGCCGATAGTACGCGCCGACGGCTGTCAGTACCGGGAGCGGTAGCGACAGGGGCATTTCGCCTCCGAGCAAGAAGACCCCGGTCGCTACCGCTCCCGGTACTGACAGGAACGACACCACCATTCAGCAGCATCTGGCAGAAGCGGGCGAGATCGTCGGCGGTCGAGAAGAGCCCAGCGTGTCCCGCGACTCCGCCCATGCGGTGTGCGGTTGGGTCATGGACTTCACCACGCAGAATCTGTTTACCGGTTTTCTCATCGCCTTCAAATGCTGCACCAAGATAGCTACTTTGGCCTTGAATGTTCTCCGTTGGAGCGTATTGTTCCCTTGGATGATCAGCGTAAAATCCCATACTAAACGCCCAGAACGCCAGTTGCTCCTGAACCGGGACTTGTTTAGTCGGCAGAAAGGTCGTCGCTCGTACGGAGGTGTGCCCAAGAAAAGTAGAGGCAAAGTCGAAGAGGAAGGTCTTTGATACGCGTTGGACTATCTCCCCCAACACAATGAAACCGATATCCGAGTAAACGAACTTCGTCCCCGGAGCGCTTCGCAGCTTTTCTTTCTTCAACGCCGCGAGCATGCCTTCGCGGCCAGTCCATTTTTCACCCAGGTCGAAATCTGGTCGATAACCGGACGTATGCGTCAGAAGCTGCTGGATCGTAACCTTCTTCGCCTGCTCGTCGTCGATGTCGGGAATGTACTTCCCGATCGTGTCATTCAATCGAAGCTTTCCCTGCTCGACGAGGATCATGATCGAAGTCGCCGTCGCGACGGGTTTCGTCAGCGACGCGACGTCGAAGATCGTATCGACCGTCATCTTCTCGACCGTCGGCACAAGCGAGCGATTACCAAACGCCTTTCGATAGACGATCTTGCCTCGATGTCCGATGATGACGACGGCTCCGGGAAGTTTCTTGTCCGCAATGTCGGCGTTGACGAGCTGCTCGATCTGTTCGAGCTTCGCCCCGTTCATCCCAACAGATTGCGGCGCGACAATCGGAAGATCTTGCGCGCCCGCGGCGACGGAAAGAATCACCGCAGAGACGCAGAGACGCAGAGGGGAAAGGAAAAGTTCAGGTATTGATCGGTAAAATCGGGAAAAAAACAATAAGGCGGCAACGGACATAAACAATCTTTTTTCTCGGCGTCTCAGCGTCTCTGCGGTAAAAATCACTTTCGGGCTTTCAGTTCCTTTTCACGCTCAACAAAGCTTTCCTTACACAGCTTCACAAACTCCTTTCCGATCGGCGAGAAGTGTCCGCCCCGAAGCCGTGCGAGGCCGAGCTCCCACTTGATCTCCGCTCCCTCAATGAACCACGAAGTGATCTTACCCGCCCGGATATCCCGGGCGACGCTTTTTGCACCGGCCATACCGACACCCAGCCCGTTCGCAACCATCTGGTTGATCGCCTCCTGTCGTGAAAGCTCCATGGAAATGTTCGGCTTGACGTTCGCGGCGGCAAAGAACTCGTCGATCATCCGACGCGTATTCCCACCGCGTTCGCCGAGTATTAGTTTCTCGCCGGCAAGCGTTGCGGCGCTGATGTACTTTTCTTTAGCGAGCGGATGTTTCGGATGCGCGATGGCGACGATCTCATCTGAAAACAGGGATTCGGTCGTGACGTTCGTGTTATCGACAGGCAGCGAGATAAACGCCGTGTCGAGTTCGCCGTGCATGATGCGATCAACGAGCCGCTGGCTCGTTCCCGATGCGACGGACAGCTCGGAGTTTGGAAACTTGATCTTGAGCTGCTGCATTATTGAGGGCAATTGATGCATGGCGAACGTGCCTGAAGCGGATCCGATACGAAGACGACCGTATTCAGCCCCGGCGACTTCGGCTATCTCGGCGAGCGCCGAATCGTGTTCGCGAAGTATCTTTCGGGCTCGTTCAAGCAGATATTCGCCCGCTTCGGTCAGGATCACGCGACGCGGGGTGCGTGTGAA
>JBBKXD010000135.1:0-27457 GCA_037969295.1 Pyrinomonadaceae bacterium
TCGTACATCGGACGATTTGGGACCGATGACGCGGGTGAGATCGGGCTCGACTCGCTGCGGCACGAAGGAGTCGACCTAACGTACGCCGAGAAGATCGACGGCGCCCAAACGCAGATCGCCTTTATTGTGATCGACGAACGAAGCGGCGAGCGAACGGTGATATGGAAGCGCGATGCGAAGCTGCACTACGCCGAAACCGAGGTCCCGTTCGAAGCTGTAAAGAGTGCTAAGGTACTTCATTTTACGCCGCACGACGCCCGCGCTTGCATACAACTTGCCGAGGCCGCGCGTGCTGGCGGAACTATCGTGTCGATAGACATCGACAATATTTTTGAGGGTGTCGAGCAGCTTCTGGGTTCGGTCGATGTCATTATTGCCTCCGCCGATTTTCCCGCCAAATTATTTGGCGTCACAGAAAAGCGTGAAGCTTTGCTTGAACTACAGCGACGTTATGACGCAGGGGTCGTCGGCCTAACTCTGGGCGACGCAGGTTCGCTGCTTCTGTGCGGCGACAAGTTTATCGAGACGCCCGGATTCGAAGTCCCCGGCGGCTGCAAAGACACGACCGGGGCAGGCGATTCATTTCGGGTCGGTCTTCTATACGGCTTGATCCGTGGAGAGTCAGTCGAGACCAGTGCGAGAATGGCAAATGCCGTAGCCGCCTTGAAATGCCGCGCGGTAGGTGCCCGCACTGGGCTCCCGACCCGAAAAGAGCTGGATTCCCTACTGAAGGTAGTGTCCTAAGTTTGTGATGCTGGCTTGAAATGAGTTCTTGAGCGACGAACGGCTAATGAACTTGACCATGAGAATGTCGATGCGACGGTTTACGCGGCTCACGAATGGCTTGAGTAAGAAGTGGGATAACCTGAACTATATGCTTGCGATATACTTCGCTTATTATAACTTCTGTCGTTCGCACAAGACTTTGAACGATGCGACTCCCGCAATGGCGGCGGGATTGACGAAAACAATCTGGAGCCTGAGAGACCTTTTGCTAATCGCCCAATGAAACACCTAATTCAGAGCCGTGCGTTTGTATCTGGGTTCGCCTTAGGAATCGTCCTCTGCGGCGTATTGAATTATTGGACGTATCTAAATCAATGGTGCAGTGAGAATATCTACGATTGCTACTGGTTCGTTGGCTTTCCTACGCCGTTCCTTTATGGACAGGGCGGTTACATGGTGGTTGAGGGATTCATCTGGCTCGGAGTGATAACAGATATTTTCTTCGCGATAACGGCCAGTGTTTTTACCGGCTGGGTTTTCTGGTTTGTTAACTCAAAGACCCGAACACCACAAGATTAGGACACTACCCTCCTGAAAAAAACATAGACAGAGTCGCGGCCCGTGTCATAAAATACTTGAGCCACTTCTCACCGGGCTTTTCTCACCGACGTTCCGGGCACACTACGATTCATTCCTGCTCTATTCGTTCCTTCCTTCTAAAACATGGACTCGAAAGTCGGCCTAATCATTCAACTCAATGGCGTGGTTCTGATTACCATCCTCTCGCTCTGTCTCCGGCGTTCACTGCGGGTTAGCGCGTTAAGGTACTGGACGATGGCGTGGCTGAGCCTCTCGTTCGCCCTCATTTGTCTTCGGCTCGGCTTCAGCTACGATGAATTTTCGTCCTTTCTCTTCACGTACTATTTTCTCGGCGAATATCTCTTCGGTTTCCTGCTGGTCGTCGGTTGCCGCAGCCTGGCTGGAGGGTTTGAATTAAAACCGCGGTCCGAGCTATTTTTCATCCCCTTTGTGATCGCGTCCATCATCCTCCCGCACATGGCTACTGATTTCAACGATGTCTTCAATGTTCATTCGTTTATCATGGCCGGATTTTTTGCAACCGCGTTCTATCATCTCGGACGGTCGAAAGAAACTACTTTCGGATGGCGCGTTATGTACGTATCGCTGGCGATGCTGACCGTCGATTTTCTTCTATACGGCATCGTTTTCTCGGCGCAGAACCTGGTGGCCTTTCGAACCGATATTCTTTCTTACAATTCGATCATCGACCTTGTTCTCCAAACCGCTCTCGGCTTCGGAATGGTCATTGTCCTGCTCGAAAGAGTTCTGAACGATTTCCGCGATACGAACGAGCAGTTAATGTCCACGCAGAAAAGGCTTGAGGAGCTCGTTCATACTGATCCGCTTACAGCCGCCTTCAATCGTCACGCATTTTACGGGTTCATGCGAAAACAGGGCGAGAACGACTCAACATCGTCGGGCTGTGTCGGATTCTTCGATATCGACGACCTTAAGGCTATCAACGATTGCTTTGGCCACGCGGCGGGCGATCTCGTGATCAGATCTGTCGTCAAATCGATCCGCGAGATAATACGAGCAGAAGATCTTATTTATAGATGGGGCGGCGATGAATTCTTCGTCGTCATGGTCAGCATGAACGCCGAGATGGCGGAGAATCGTATGGCGCGGCTCGAGTCGCTGATGGAGCACGTGCACATCGACGACCTGCCGGAACCGATAAAGGTCGGCGTCTCTTGGGGTTTTACGGATTATTCCAGCCCACTCGATCTTGAAAACGCGATCAGCTTGGCCGACTCCGAAATGTACCGTCGAAAGCAGCTTCGCAAGCAAAGAAGAACCACCAGCTCAGATTTTATCAATTCGCTGCCGGGCGGCGGAATGCCAGAGTTTGCCCCTTAGGCTTCACAATCTGTCGTTAAAAAACCCGGTCACGAGCGCCCACGCGTCCCGCGCCGCCGTCTCGTCATAAACCTCGGGCCGCGTGTCGTTAAAAAATGCGTGGTCGGCTTCGTATTTTACTGAGTGGATGGGAAGCTCAAATTTCTCCGCCGCCTCTTCGAGCGCCGCAACCTTTTCCTTATTAATCCAACCATCGTTCGTGGCCGAGATAAAGATGGTCGGCGTTCTTAGTTTTTCAAGGATGTCTTCGGCGGGAATATCACCATAAAACGGAGCGGCGGCGCTGAACCCTTCCAGCACGCAGGCCGCACGAAGTGCGAATGTACCGCCCATGCAAAAGCCTGTGATCCCGAAATGCGATAGCCCGTATTTTGAACGAGCCGCTTCGACCGAGTTCTTGATCGTATCGAGACCGTCGTCTATCTCGAGGGCCTGCATCATTCCGCCAGCCTCTTCGCTGTTGGCGGCGATCCTGCCACGATAAAGATCAGGGGCAATTGCGATAAAGCCTTCGGCTGCATACCGGTCGGTAATGTCCTTTATGTGGTCATTAAGGCCCCACCATTCCTGAATGACGATGACAGCCTTTTGGCTCGGGTTTTCTGGTATGGCGACATATGCCGATGTCGCACCGTTGCTCGTTTCGAAGGACAAAGTTTCACTTCCCATTCAAGATGATCCTCCACTGAGATCGCTTTCGATAGAACGATTATAGACAAATCGCGGAGGGGATAGTAATACTCGAAGACGCGCCGAGCTAAATCGTGAGACGAAAATGCGCGTACTGAAAATTTTGCAGCGTACCGACCGGTGTCGGGTGTTGCTCACGCAAGCTTTCGATCAGGTGGAAGCCTGGCCCCACTGTATCGATCATCTTCTGCAGATCGTACCGTTCGACATCCAGTCCACTGCACTTCGGAGGACCGTCTTCGGCAAAGGTCGCGAGGATAAAATTCCCGTCTGGCTTTAGCGCGTGGCGAACGTTCCGCAAATAAAGCTCGCGATCGTTCTTGTTCGTTAAGAAGTGAAATACGGCACGGTCGTGCCAGAGGTCGTATTCATTTTCAGGAAACGCAAACTGCGTTACATCGGCGGTAACTCAGCTCACGCCGGAAGCTCGATCGGCCAGGCGTTCCTTAGTTCTTTCCAGCGCCCCCGACGAAATATCCAGGACGGTGATGTTCTCAAAGCCGCGGTCGAGAAGGTCGTCGACTAAAGTGGAAGCTCCGCCACCAACATCGATGATTTTGGCGTCTGGATCCATATCTATGGCATCGATCAATCTTAAGGAACTTTCAAGATGCTGCCGAAACCAGCTAACCTCGGTCGGCTGTTTCTTTGTGTAGATGTTCTCCCAATGCTCCTGCTTTTCAATTGTGTTGTTCATTTCTTCTCACGCACCTCAAAGAAATATTGGAGTTTATTAAGTTGAATAGCGCTTATTACTCTTAGCCCAGAACGCAGGCCAACGTGCAGAAACTAGGTGCTAGAACCCTGGTGGTCGCAGCATGTGTCGCCGCGCAGAGCTGCAATGCCTTCGCGGGCGATGATCGGAACCATCACGAGCGCGGCGACAGGATCGGCCCACCACCAGCCGAAGACGGCATTCAATGTTAGGCCGCCCAATAATATTGCCGAGAGATATGCGCAGATGTCGGTCTGTCGGGAGTCGGCATGCATCGCGCGGCTATTAAGGTTCGACGCAACGTTCCGCTTCGCACGGGCAAGCCAAGGCATCACGACAAGCGAAAGTGCGGCCAATCCAATGCCGGTATAGCTCGCGTCCGGCGGTTCTACAAGCCAAAGAGATTTCACCGCGTCGAACCCCACATACGCAGCAAGCCCGAGGAAGCTCCATCCAACAAGCCTCAGTGCAAGCTGCTCTCGATGTTCGCCCGATACCAATCGCCAAAGGATGATCGCACCGGACGAAACTTCAATGACCGAATCGATGCCGAAGCCAACGAGTGCAATGCTGCCCGCGAAAAGGCCTGCGCCGATGGCGATAATTCCCTCGAGCGAATTCCAAACGATGGTTACGTACTCAAGCCGTCGCCCGCGACGCAAGCTCGCTGTCCGAAGATCTTGACCAAGGACTGCCAGGTTCATAACCGAAATCTACCTTTTCAATTCATCGTCGATCAATTGTCTCAAATCCGATTCGCCAAAACGAACGAGTTCGCGACCGTTTACAAAGAAAGTCGGGGTTCTTCGCACGCCGAGTGCCTGGCCGTCTTTCTTGTCGCGTTCGATCTTGGCGCCGTAACGATTCTCCGCGACAGCCGCGGCCGCTTTGGCTAGATCCAACCCTAACTCTCTCGCATAGCCGTCGAACAGGACGTTGAAGTTTACAGGTGGCGCAGAAGCGGCTGCGGCTCCGTGTTTCTGACCCCATTCGTGTTGCCTTTGAAAAAGAAGTTCCTGAGCTTGCCAATATTTGCCCTGCTCGCCCGCGGCCTCGGTGAAAGTTGCGGCTGAGATCGAGTTCGGATGAAGCGGCATATAGCGTGTGACCAGCCGGACTTTGCCCTCGTAATCCTTCATGATCTTTTTCACCGCCGGATGAAAGGCCGCGCACGATTCGCATTCGGGATCGTAAAACTCGACGATGGTGACCTTGGCATCCGCCGGGCCGAGCGTCCAGCTGTCAGGACGGACAAGTTGTTCGGGGTTAACCTTCGGCCCACCCGAACTATTTCCTGCCGTCACCGGTTTGTCCTGAATTGAAGTTCGATAGTAGTTTGAACCGATGACGGCCCCCACAATGACGACCGCCGTGATGGCGCCCAGTATCCAAATTTCCTTTCGCATATTTTATTGTTCCTTTGGTTTATAAAGTAGTAAGCAAATGGCGATGCCCATAAACGCCGCAAAGCCCATCAACGGAATCGTAATGAATCCGAGCCACTCGATTTGAACCGCGTTACACGGTACGCCCTCGGTGCACGGCGTAATGCTCTCTGGAATAAATTCGTAGTAGAGCAAGTTGTGATAGACGGAGATCGCCAGCCCGATTAAAGCAAACGGCAACGCATAGAATTTCATTCGCGCATCGCGGAGGATGATCCCGATTCCAATGATCAAAACGAGCGGGTACGTTGCGATGCGTTGATACCAGCATAGAACGCACGGCGGAAGCTGCATCACTTCGCTGAAAAAAAGGCTGCCCGCTGTCGCTACCAAGGCGATGATCCAAGCGATATATGGCAGGAGTTCGTTTAGAACGTCACCCCGGTATCCCGCGTTTTTCGTTTCTTTTTTCTCCATTCCTACAAATGCGTTTCGTGACATGCGAATCCGACGCGCTCGGTCTGTGCGGTTACGTGTGAGATCTTAAATTCCATCGTGCAGCAACCATGAACCCGCTCGAGAACATCGTCGTGCTCCGCGTCGTCAGCAAGCACTGCGTGGACGCTCAATGCATTCACGCCGGATGTCAGCGACCAGACGTGCAGATCGTGAACTTCGGCGATCCCGTCAGTTTGGGCGAGCCTGTCGCGGAGTTTATTGATATCGACATCCGCCGGCGTGCCTTCGAGAAGGACGCCAACCGCATCCTTCATCAAGGTCCAAGTTCGAGGCAGTATGAAAAGCCCAATGCCCGCCGAGATGAGCGGGTCGGCGTAATACCATCCGGTTGTCAGCATGACTATTCCTGCTATGATGACGCCGATCGATGTAAGCATATCGGAGAGAACCTCGAAGTATGCGCCCTTCATATTAAGACTTTCTTTCGAACCGGAACGAAGGACGAAAACTCCGGCGATATTTATTACCAGACCGATCCCTGCAACGAGGAGCATTCCTCCGCTATGAACTTCGGGCGGATTTTTGAATCGTTCATAAGCTTCGTAAAGGATATAGAGAGAAATGAAGATCAGGACGACGGCATTGATGAGAGCCGCGAGAATCTCGACGCGGTAGTACCCGTAGGTCCTTTCCGGGGACGCCGGCTTTTCGGCAAACCAGATCGCAAGCAAGGCCAGACCGACGCCGGCGACATCCGTCAGCATGTGTCCCGCGTCCGCAAGTAGGGCCAGACTTCCCGTCCAAAGCCCACCGATGACCTCGACGATCAAGTAGAAAAACGTGAGCCCGAAAACTATCACCAGGCTCTTTTTATTCCGTCCTGCAGCGCTTTGACCGTGACCGTGTGAATGTCCCATATATTTCGCCAGCTAGATCATGATTGCCGACTCGACCGGCAGTACCAGGATGAGTCCATCACCTTTTTTACCTGTGTGTGCGATCTCTCGAATAGCGGAAACGATTCGATCGACCATCTCATCATTACAAGCGATTTCAATCCTTCGGTTCGGCTTGAAAGGGTCGAGAGCATCGATCGGCGTATTACGCACACGCTGGCCGAATCCGGTCGAGTCGATCACGGTCATACCGGGAAAGTCCTCGATGTCCTCGAAAGCCACCACCATTTTTTCTATGGTAAAAGGCCGGACGAGAGCGACAATTAGTTTCATAGACTTTCCTCCGTGAACTCTCCTTCCACGTCTTTCTCGATCCAGCCGTAAAGCATCGGTAGGAATAGAAGCTTTAAGACCGTTGATAGTACTAGTCCCCCGATCACCACCGTAGCCAAGGGACGCTGGACTTCTGCTCCGGCGCTCGTAGCAATTGCCATTGGAACAAATCCGAGGGTAGCGACCATTGCGGTCATCAGGATCGGCCTCAATCTCGCCTCCGCTCCCTCGCGAACTGCGTCTGCTACAGACTTTCCCTCTTCGCGTAGTTTGTTGATGTATGAAACCATGACCACGCCATCGAGCACCGCAACGCCAAAAAGTGCGATAAAGCCTACGCCTGCGGAAATAGAGAACGGAAGGCCGCGAAGCCAAAGAGCGAGAATGCCGCCGATTGCTGCAAGCGGAATGCTCGTGTAGATCAACGCCGCCTGTTTGACGGAATTAAAGGTCGTAAACAAAAGCACGAAGATAAGGAAAAGAGCTATCGGGACAACGATCATCAGGCGCGATATGGCGCGTTCAAGATTCTCGAATTGTCCGCCCCATTTAAGATAATATCCGGGCGGAAGTTTAACGTCCTTCTCGATTGCGGCTTGGGCCTCGGCGACAAAAGATCCGATGTCACGCCCGCGAACGTTAAGCTCGACTCCGATCCGGCGCCGCGTGTCCTCACGCGAGATCTGCGCCGACGCGTCAACAAGTTTGAAGTCTGCGATTTGCCCAAGCGGAACACGCGAACCGTTTGGCGCGGTCAGCAATAGATTCTTTATTGATTCGATATTTTTTCCGGCGTCTTCATTAAGCCGAACGACGAGATTAAATCTTTGCTCGCCCTCATATACAATTCCGGCCTGTTTTCCCGCGACAACGGCTTCGATCATGTCGTTTACGTCTTCGACATTGAGTCCGTAACGGGCAATCGCGGCCCGGTCGGGTTTGATCTGTAACTGCGGCAAGCCGGAAGTCGCCTCGGCCTTTACATCTTCCGCTCCCGGCACTTTGGAAACGACCCGGACCATTTCGTCGGCTTTGTCTTTCAATAGGTCGAGGTCGTCGCCAAATAGTTTTATCGCAACGTCCGAGCGAACACCCGAAATGAGTTCCGAAACGCGAAGTTCGATCGGCTGCGAAAAGCTGAATATCGCACTCGGAACCTTTTCTTCAAGCTCATGTGACATCTTTTCGACAAGTTCTTCCTTGGAATGGGTAGTTGTCCACTGATCGGGCGGTTTAAGTTCAATATAAACATCGCTGAGGTCGATGCTCATCGGGTCGGTTGCTACCTCTGCGCGTCCGGTTTTGGAGATTACTTTTGTAACCTCGGGAAACTCGCGTAATACTTTTTCGGCTTCAGTAACGGTTGCTAGCGACTGCGTGAGAGAAACGCTCGGCAACTGCTGAATCTGCATTGCAAGCGACCCTTCGTCGAGACGCGGAATAAACTCCGTGCCGAGAAACGGAAAAAGAGCAAAGCTCGCAAAAACCATGGCCGTCGTTGCCGCCAGAGACTGCCATCGATAACCCATCACAAAATCGAGCGCGGGCATGTAAACTCTTTTTGCCAAACGGATAATGATGCTCTCGGTTTCCGAAACACGACCGCGCAAAATATATGTCATTGCCGCCGGAACGAAGGTCAACGACAAAATCAGCGCTCCGATAAGAGCGAAAACCACCGTGAGGGCCATCGGGATAAACATCTTGCCTTCAATACCTGAAAGGCTCAAGATCGGCAGGTAAACGATCGTGATGATCGCTACCGCAAAAACGACGGGACGGCCGACTTCGAGACATGCCTCCAAAATCGTGCGTTCGGGCGGCTCGTGCGAGCCTTGATGTTGCGCCTCTGCACGGCGGCGGACGGTGTTCTCAACGACGATCACCGCTCCGTCAACGATCAATCCGAAATCGAGTGAACCAAGACTCATCAGATTGCCCGAGACATTGAAAATGCGCATCATGATTGCCGCGAACAACATGGACAGCGGAATTACGGTTGCGACCAGAAGCGCTCCGCGCCAGTTTCCTAGAAGCACAATCAGAACGATGATAACGAGGGCCGCTCCTTCGACCAGGTTTACGACGACTGTGTAGATCGTTCGATCAATCAGTTCTGTGCGGTCATAAAACGGAACAAGTTCAACGCCTGCGGGCAAGGATTTTTTGATTTGATCGATACGCTCCTTTACACGCTCGACCACGGAACGAGAGTTTTCGCCCTTGAGCATCAATACGATCCCGGCGACGATCTCCCCTTCGCCATCCGCCGTTACCGCTCCCTGCCGGACCGTTGAGCCTTGTACGACTTCCGCCACGTCGCGGACGTAAACCGGAACGCCTTCTTTGCCGGTTTTGACGACGATGTTCTCAATATCTTCCGGTTTTTCAACTAAACCGATACCGCGCAGAAGATACTGCTCCGAACCTTTTTCGATATATGCTCCGCCGACATTGGCATTGTTTCGTGAAACCGATTCATAGATATCGCGAAGTGCCAGACCGTAGGCTTGCAGTTTGTCAGGGTCGAGCCTTACCTGATACTGCTTTTCCTTACCGCCGAAACTGTTGATCTCTGTCGCGCCGGGAACCCCAAGAAGCTGTCGTCGCACGTTCCAGTCCTGAATCGTGCGAAGCGCGGTCGAATCGTAACTGCCGTCCGTCGATCTAAGTTCGTATTGATAGATCTCGCCCAACCCGGTCGAGATCGGGCCCATTTCGGGCGAACCGATACTTTCAGGGATCTGTTCGCGGGCGTCGGCGAGACGCTCAAGAACAAGCTGACGCGCAAAATACGTGTCAACCGAATCGTCAAAAACAATGGTCACGGCCGACAGCCCGAATTTTGATACCGACCTGATCTCAACGATGTCGGGCAAGCCGGACATAGCTACCTCGACCGGAAAAGTGATCTGCCGTTCGACCTCAAGCGGCGCAAGCGACGGTGCTGCTGTCAAAACTTGAACCTGAACATTGGTAACGTCAGGGACGGCGTCAATCGGCAGATTTTTCAAGCTATAAGCTCCCGCCGCCGCCATAATTGCAACCATTAAGAGCACAATCAGACGATTAGAAACAGAGAAACGTATTAATGCATCAATCATAAAAATCTCAAATCTTTCTTCGTCATCTTAGGTGGCTGTTCTAAGTTCATGAGCCGCATTCGTAAACACACGAAACGCGGAACGCAGGAAAAGAAACATCAGGCCCAACGCAATGACCACATCGGGCCAGCCCGATTGCGTAAACCCCACCGCACCGGCGGCAATAAACACGGAAATGTTTGACGCGATGTCGTTACGCGAGCATTCCCACACAGAGCTCATGTTCACGTCGTCTTCACGATGCCGGGTAAGAAGAAACAAACACACGACATTTGCCGCGAGCGAAAACAAGCTGACAACGCCCATGACCTCAAAGATGGGCACTGTCGGAACCATCAGCTTATAGACAACCTGGCCAAGGACGATCAGTGCGGCAAGCAGTATCAGGGTCCCTTTGAACATAGCCACACGTGCCTTTGCCCGCGAGGCTTGATAAACGGCGTAAAGGCTCAGCCCGTATGTCAGCGCATCGCCCAGATTATCAAGCGAGTCCGACAGTACAGCCGAAGAGCCGGCATAGATACCCGCGCCAAGCCCGACCCCAAACATGACTGCGTTAATTATCAGAACGATCTTAAGGGTCGAGCTCTGCCTTTCGCGCAACGCCGCTATCGCATCATCTTTTTCACAACAATCTGACATTGATTCCTCTCACGCCCTCGTTGGCAACTTATATCGCTGCGTGAGCAACTTTTACTCCTTCCTATAAAACTGCCACTGCTCCGTGCGTATTTTTTATGCCGTCTCGATCATTCATTAATGTCCCTCTCCGAGTTCGCCTTTTTGAAGCTGGGCCTTTAAGGTAAAGCTCCCTTTAGTTACCACCTTTTCGCCGAGTTTTAAGCCGCTCTTGATCCGGGTATATCCACTGACTTCGCCGCCCGTTTCGACTTCGCGCACTTCGAATGCTCCCGGCTCATTTTCTCTGGGTACAAATACGACCGTTTTTTCACCGACACGCTGAATAGCTTCGGAATTAACAACGAGTTCTTCACCTGTCGCCGAATCCGTACCGGTTTCAAAGCCTACTTCGACAAACATTCCTGCGCGAAGCCGTTCGCCCGGATTATCCACCGCAAGACGAACCTTTGCCGTTCGCGTGTCTTCGTTGATGCCGGGGTCAATATAGGTGACACGCGCATTTATTGTTTGGTCGCCGAGCGCAGTTGTCTTTACGGCGGCAATTGAGCCGACGTTGATAAGACCAAGTTGTTGTTGAGGAACATTTGCCGTTATCCAAACGCTGGAAATGTTTGAGAGTGTAAACATTTGCTGACCGGCCTGAATACCTGATCCGGCGCTGACAAGCCTTTCCGTAACAACGCCCGAAAGTGGCGCCCGTATTGGAACGAGCGCCACGTTTCGCACATCATCATCGCCATCACGAAGATTCACACCGAGTGAAACGAGGCTTCTCTTCTGATGATTCACGTCAATTTCGCCTGTCTTAACCTCGCCTTCGGCCTCTTGAATTTCCTTATTGAGAGTTATATTGCGTTGAAAATCGTAATCAGCCTGGGCGGTTTTGTGTGCAGTCTGGGCCGCGATTAGATCTTTGCCCGCGCCCGCGCCGAGTTCGATAAGTCGCCGAGTTCGATTCAGAGTTGCCTCGGCTTCGTCAAGTTTTGCTTTTGCCGTCAAAACGCCTATGCGATTTTCACTGCGGCGGACGCGCAGTAAATTCTTGCGGGCGATGTCGAGGCGATTTTCGGCCTCGTGAAGTTTGCCATATGCTTCGGTAATTTCCGTGCTCGCGATTGTAGCAAGCGTTGCGCCGGCAGAAACGCGGTGCCCGATCGCGACATAAACCTTGTCCACTCTGCCCGGCACAAGGGAGGAGATCGCCTGGGTCTGCTGCGGGTCGGCTTCGACCGTTCCGGTCACGTCGAGAAGAGCAACTGCCGGACGCGATGTTACGCCTTCGATTTCTATTCCGGCGGAAGCCAGAGCGTCGGGATCGAGTTTTACTTCTTTTCCTTCTTCGTTTTCGTTATGACCGTCATTCTTTTCGGATGTTTCGACTTTTACATCGGTGGCGGATTTTCTCGTAGCCACCCATGTGATGCTGATGATAGCGATAAGGCCGACAATCACGGCGGTCAAAATCAAAATGAATTTCTTTTTGGGTTCAGGTTCCGATTCAACAGGTCGTGGCTCGATTTGATTCTCCAAACGGCTAAGTTCCGCCTCGTCGTTATCGTGGTGATCTATTTCTTCTACAATATCTTTTTCCGACATAGTATTTCCTTAGTTGTCCAATACAATTCCTAGAGCGATGAATAAATCCGTATGAGCGCGGTAGCGTTCGGTCAGTGTTTCCGTCAAATCACGGTTCGCTTCCAACAGCTTTCTTTGTTCGGCGATAAGGTCTGTAATTTTTAGTTCGCCGATCTCATAGACACGGCGAATCGTAAGGACATTTTCTCGCGAACGCGGCAAGACCGCCGTTTCCAGAATTGTCAGCGCACGTCGTGCTGCCTCAATACGCTGGAATGCAATGATGATCTCGTTCTTAACAACCTGTTCGGCAAAAATCCGTCGCTCCTGCGCTTGGCGAATTGCAATTTGCGCCTCGGCTTTTGCTCCTTGATTCTTGTTAAAGATCGGCAGGCCAATCGCGACGCCAAAAGTCAGGCTTCGGTCGCGTTGAAAAAACTCGCCTCGCGGATCGTCAAATCCCGCACGTCCTTGTGTGTAACGCGTGTAAGCCGTCACATCAGGTTTGCTCTGCGAGCGAATAAGCCTCAGTCCCGCCGTTGCCAATTGTTCATCAAGTTCGGCAAGGCGAATCTCAGGCCGACTTTTTAATCCGACCGCTATGCTTGTTTCGATGGTTGAAGGAAGTAACGGAAGTGAGGCCTTCGAGATTTCTTCGCGTAGTTTCAAAGGTTCTTCAAACGGAATACCCGCGTAGAATTTTAGTTTTGAAACTGCCGCTTGCAGCTTTCCCTCGACAAGTTGCCGTCTTGCTCTAAGGCGTTCGACTTCGGTTTGTAAAAGATTGAGTTCGAGCGGCGCGGTTTCACCTTCAGTTACGCGGATTTGGACAAATTTCACCGTTTCCAAGTCAAGGTCTAGAAGTTCTTCTAAAACCTGCAATTCACGCAACGCGGCTAATGCTTCGGTATACGCAACAAAAACCTGGCCGGCCAATTCTCTTTGTCTAGCAACAACCTCGGCTTCTTTTAACGTGATCTCCGCCTTGGCGAGATCGATCCGGCGGCCACGTTGACCATAAACATCTATCGGAACGGAAACGCCGACGCTTAGCTCACGGTCGCCCGGGGAACCGACAAGGCTGCCCGTAGATTGCTCGACTTCCAACGTCGGGATTGGCCGCAACCCGGCCTGCATCAAACGAGCTTTTGCTTTCTCAACTTCCAGACGGGCGATCTTTAGTTCGCCATTGTTCTCGAAAGCGCGTCTGACGATCTCAGTAAGAGGAAGCCCTTCGGCTTGACTGTAATAAGTCCGGTCCGGCGCGTTTTGCGCGAACACGGTATTAGCGGTCAGAACGATCGCCAGAGACAGAAACAATTTGTACATAGATTCCAAAACTCAAACTAAACAAGGATTCAAAGCTATCGCCACCTACGCGGGCGTAACGACACAAAAAAGGGCGCATTGATACTGTCTAGTTAAGCTTTTGGCGGTAGCCAAATTGAGTCTTTGTAAGCTGTGGTGTTGGGATTCTTATATTCGGTGGGTGCTTTAACCATCCGCTCGACGTCTAATTCTGCGGTATCCACCAGAACTTCGGACGAATGATATGCAACAGCGAGGCTACAGCATGAACAAATACAAAGCGGCGAGCATTCGTCTTGCGAACTGGATTGAGGGTCGTTATCGCGTTGCTGGGAGGACGCATTCCTCAATGCCGTACTGTCTACAACCGAGACAATATCCTGACACGGCTGTGTCAAGAGCACGACAAGGTAAAGAATGAAAATGAAACTAAATACTCTCACGGATGAATAGGGTCATTTCATTCTCGCCTCATTTCAACATTTTCTGCAAGTCGTCGGGAATCAGCATCCGCTGAAAAAACCAAACATTCGAGTCGCCAGTGTTGCCGGACGGATAAATACCAAGGGGGTTTTGGTGGCCGCGCTTACCATCCGAATCAGTTGGTCGAACATTTCGCGCCAATTCCGCTTCCTCCAGCCGATCTCGAGCATGCGCCAATAAACACGCGCGTGTTCAGAGGTGATCCCCTGAGCAAGAACATGAGCCCGCTCCAGATGGCGATACGCTGTCGCCAAGTCGTCCGCGTTACGCGCGCGGTTGGCAAGTTCGAATTCGTCCCGGATGTAATCACGTAGGTTTTTCATACTGCCGTGCTGGACGGGAAGATTTTTGCGATTTTTTTCATACTTGTTGCATTGTATATCGTAATAACTTGTATCGCCGATGCTGTCGTAAGACCTCGTCGGCCTCAACTGTTCATGAAGAAATACTTTTTTTTGCTCGCTTTATTGTTTCTATCAACGACTACACTGCAGGCGCAGACCGGCGGGAAAATTACCGGCAGGGTCGTGTTCGGCGGGGACAAATCCGTCATCCATGGCGCGTCCGTTATCATTTCTGAGCTAAAGCGGACCGTGAACTCCGACGATGACGGCAATTTCGTTTTTTCGAACGTACCGCCCGGGACCTACACGATACATGCTCATCTCGAAGGTTTCCGAGAAGAAACCCAGTCGGTCGTCGTAACGGCCGGCAACACTTCGACCGTCACGCTTGAATTGAATCTCTCTGGGATCAAGGAACAGGTCACCGTCACCGCCAGCGGAAGCGAACAGCTTACGTTTGAGGCGATCGAATCGGTAAGCACAGTCGATTCGAGTCAAATCAGCTCGCGGGCGGCGGCGGGTCTCGGCGATGTTCTAAATAACGAAGCCGGAGTGAGCAAGCGTTCATCCGGGCCGGGAACTTCGCGCCCGGTCATCCGAGGATTTGACGGAGACCGTGTCAAGGTAACGACCGACGGCGTGAGTGGCGGGTCGCTTGGGTCTCAGTCGGGTGATCATGCGGAACCTATCGATATCTTCGCGGCTCAGCGGATCGAAGTCGTAAAAGGCCCTGCGACCCTGCTCTACGGCAGCAATGCGATCGGGGGCGTCGTGAACGCCATCAGCGGACACGACGAAGGAGCACACCCGGGATTGCATGGTTACTTCACTACGGTGGGTGCAACGAACTCGAATCAAGGCGCGGCAAGCGTCGGCGTCGAATACGGAACCGGGCGATGGATGTTGTGGGGAAATGCCAGCGGACAACGGACGGGTGACTACACTGCCGGTGGCGACTTCGGCAAGGTCGCGAATTCGTTCACACGCAATGCGGCAGGAAGCCTTGGCGGCGGATATTTTGGCCCGAAGGCTTTTTTCACAACGAACTTCAATTACTACCAGAGCCGTTATGGAATACCGCTCGACATCCGTGAAGAAGACCCTGAGGTTCGAAGTCTTCGATTGTGGCGCAACGACGTGAAATTCACCTTCGGATACAACGAGGTCCCGACGTTCGTAAGCGGCGTGAAGTTCACCGTCGCTTTGAGCAGCTATCGACACCAGGAATTGGAAGGGTCGGATGTGGGTACCACATTTCGAAACAATGTCGGCTCAGTTCGCGGAATGTTCGAGCAGAAAAAAGTCGGCCGCTTAACGGGCCGTTTCGGATTCGAAACCTATCATCGATATTTTTCGACGAATGGACTGGAAACCTTGATAGACGGGCCTGTAAAGCAAGACAACTTTTCCGTCTTCGCGCTCGAGGAGTTGAAGTGGGAACGAGTCCGCCTTCAGTTTGGCGGACGTGTTGAGAATAATCGCTATGACCCGAACGACCCAGATCTCATGAATCGCGGGTTCACAGGTTTTTCGGGAGCCGTCGGATCGAGATTCGATCTTTGGAAAGGTGGAGCATTCGTCGCGAATTACTCACACGGCTTCCGGGCTCCCGCGCTCGATGAGCTTTACAACCAAGGCCCGCACGACGGTTCGCTCTTGTTCGAAGTCGGTGATCAGAATTTACGGCCTGAAGTTAGTAACGGCATCGACCTCTCGCTTCGCCAGCAGAACAAACGGATTCGCGCCGAAGCGAATTTTTACTATTACCACTTTAAGGATTTCGTATTTCTTGCGCCGACTAACGAGATCGACAAGGACAGCGGATTTTTCATCGCCGAGTACTTGCAAGCCGACAGTCGGTTTATGGGAACCGAGCTGAGCCTCGACGTAACCGCGAACAAATTTGTGAACGTTATTTTCGCCCTTGATTACGTAAATGCCGAGCTGACGGATGGCACGCCGCTACCGAGGATCTCCCCGCTTCGCGGGCGTATCGGCCTCGATATTCACTACAAGAATTTTAGTGCAAAGCCTGAGTTCGTTGCCGTAGGCGGACAGGATCGGGTGTTTCTAAACGAAACGGCGACCGCCGGCTACGGAACATTCAACGTGACGGGCAACTATGTGATCTCACGAAAACATTATGCGAATATTTTTTCCGTGAACGCCTTTAACTTGAACAACAAGCTCTACTTCAATCACATTTCGTTTATAAAAGATATTTCGCCCGAGATCGGTCGCGGGGTGAGGGCAAGTTATACGATACGTTTCTTTTAGAGTTTTGTCGGAGACCTAATTTGCGGCTTCCCGCGGCGGATTTACGCGCAGCTTATCGCGGTAAATGGCCGTGTGACCGACGGCAATAACCCCTTCCAGATTTCCCTTCAATGCCGCATCAAGGAGCATATCGTAATCTTCGCGGTTCCGTGTCTGGTAAAAGGGATCGTACGGATCTTCCTTTACTAGCAGCGATTCAAGGATGTCGTTGAGAGTTCTTTCCGGGTTGTTCGAATTATTCAGCATAAATAATTGCACCTTCCTAAACAGTAACGTAATGAGACAGTATACGTGTCAGCAAGTCCGGTGCCACGGCTGCTGCTCACGTAAGAGCCTTTGACCACGGCAGATAACCCCCGGTTTTCACTCATATTTCTGAGTTACGGCGAGATTAGTTCCGCCCGCGCTGTCTGTCAATCGTGCACGCCCCGTCTGTAACATAAATGCAAGGTCGACTGATGGGGAGGTTGTATCGATCAGCGCCAGAAATACGAGGTAACGATTGTATCCCGCACTTAACGTCGTTTTGACATTGACCTTGTCGAATTTCAAAATAACCCTGTAGCCTACAAAGCTGGTTCTCTTCTGGTTGGCGAAAGCTAATGAAAACACTTTACGTTTTGAGACATGCGAAATCGAGCTGGGAAGACCGCGATCTCGCCGACTTTGATCGCCCCCTGAACGAGCGCGGAAAAAGCGCCGCACCGTTTATGGGTGAGGTGCTCAGAGGCAACGAATTAACTCCGGAGCTTATTCTCTCGTCCCCGGCCTTGCGCGCTTGCGAGACCGCGAGACTCGTCAAAGCAGCGGCGGGCCTGGATGCGGAGATCAAACACAATGAGCATATCTATGAGGCGAGCCCGCAGACGCTTCAGCAAGTTGCTGCATCGATCGACGATCGCTTCGCGTCGGCGATGATCGTCGGGCACAATCCTGGAATGGAAGGCTTTGTTCGACTTCTAACTGGAAAGCTCGAGCAAATGCCGACCGCGACCCTTGCCATCATCGACCTCGATATTGCCGGTTGGGCAGATATCTCAAAAGGCCGCGGCGAACTTCGGCGAATTATCCGGCCGAGGGATGAAATGAAGGAGTCCAAGAAATCGAATCAGGCGGCGCCGAGGGAGTGACGAATTAACGTTTCTGTAACAAAGCGTTCATTCGCCCTTAACCTAGTCTAACTAAACTGTCGGCAACACAATTCATATGCAGCAAAGTATTCTCATCGTCGAAGATGAAGCCGACATTGCAGAAAGCCTTCATTACAACCTCAAGCGCGAAGGATTCCGACCGACGATTGCCGAATCCGGCGAGAAGGGACTTCGCATCGCCCTCGACGAAAAAACTACTCCGTCATTAGTTATCCTCGACCTGATGCTGCCGGGCATGAGCGGCATGGAGCTATGCCGACGGCTGAGGCGCGAATCCATGACTCACGATACGCCCATAATTATGCTGACGGCCAAGGCGGCTGAGTCCGAAAAGATCGCTGGACTCGAAGTCGGGGCCGACGACTACATCATCAAACCATTTTCGGTTAAGGAAGTGACAGCCCGGGTCCGTGCGGTGCTGCGCAGAGTTGAAAAAGAACCGGATCCTACGTACAAGGATCCGCGGGTCACGGTGGATTTCAACGATATGCGCGTGGTGTGCGATGACCAAAGCGTAAAACTGACGCGCAAGGAGTTTACCCTGCTCGAATATCTGATCAAGAACACCGGCCGAGTCGCGACGCGCCAACAGTTGCTGGATAATGTTTGGGGATATACATATTTTGGTGATACGCGAACGCTCGATGTTCACATCCGCCGTCTGCGGCAGAAAATGGACGGGTGCGGCTCGAGTATCGAAACCGTCGTGGGCGTCGGTTACCGCTTTAATAAATTCAAGTAGCCTATGGCCGTCTCGACGCCACAACGAAAGCTGACAAGCTTTGACGTTTCGCAAAATGTCCTGCAGGGAATTCTCAATGCGTCACGCGAAGGCATTCTGGTCGTGGATCCATCGATGCGGATCAAGGCTGCGAATGATCCGGCGCACGACGTATTCATGCGACCGAAAGAATCGCTCCATGATAAACGTCTGACTGAAATCATCCGCGATGTCGGCCTTCACGAGGGTTTTCGGCAAACTTTGAAAAATGATCAGCCGGTCGATCTTAGAATCGAAATTAACGGCATCGAGAAACGAACGTATGACGTTCATATAGCAGCCATCGAGCTCGATGGAGTGCGTCACGCGAGCGGCGTTTTCTACGACACGACACAGATCGAACGACTAGAGAAGGTTCGTCAGGAGTTTCTTTCGAATATTTCGCACGAGCTGCGAACTCCCCTGACCTCGATCATCGCGTATGTTGAGACGCTGCAGGACGGCGCTATCGAAGATCCCGAAAACAACCGGCGATTTCTTAACATCATTCGTCGAAACGCCGAGCGCATGAACGACCTGATCGCCGATATCGCTGAGCTGTCGCTGATCGAGACCGGAAATATTTCGCTTGAGCTGCGAGAGATAAAATTGTCGCAAGTGATCGACGAAATATTCGCCACTTTGTCGTCCAAAGCCGCCAACCGAAACGTGTCCCTGGTAAATAGAATCGGACCCGACGCATGCATCCGTGCGGACTCGAGGCGCCTTGAACAAATGATGACGAATCTCGTGGATAACGCGATAAAGTTCAATCGTGAAAACGGGACCGTTAGCGTGATGTTCGCGGAATCTGCGGACAAGTGCTTGATTCTGGTGGAAGACACGGGCGAAGGGATCGTACCCGAAAACTTGCACCGGATCTTCGAACGTTTTTATCGTATCGACCGCGGTCGCGCTCGCGAGATCGGCGGTACGGGACTCGGCCTTGCGATAGTCAAACATCTGGCCCGACTCCACGGTGGCGAGGTCTTTGTCGCCTCGACCCTCGGCCAAGGCACGACCTTTTCCGTCGAATTCCCTCTTTAACACTGCTTTTCCGCCTCATTCGAGAATTGTTGGGTTACTCAGGTACCTGCGTGTTATAATCAAACCCATACTTGATGACAATTTGAATGACCCGGATCAATCGGGTTCGGGTTTGTTCAGACGGGCTTTCCTTTCGTTATCAAAAGGGGCAAGACACTATGGAGCTGAACATCGGACAGAAAGTTGCGTATCCAAGCCAGGGTGTTTGTCTGGTCGAACATATCTCCAGAAAGACGATAGGCAAGACTTCGATGAAGTTCTATTCGCTGCGGGTCTTGAGTGATAACTCGACGATCTTGGTTCCTATGGACAATGCGGAAAGCGTTGGAATACGTCCTATCATCAGCCCCATCCAGTGCGATACATTGATCGAAAAGCTTTCGACTGATTTTGAGGCAGTTTCGTGCGATTGGAAATCACGTTCGCGAGGGTTCACCGAGCAGCTTCAATCAGGTGATGTGTTTGAGGCCGCTGACGTTCTAAAGAAACTTACTTTCCTGAGTCACGAAAAGAAGCTCTCGTTCCGCGAACAGACTCTGCTCGACAAATCAAAGTTCCTCATCGTTTCCGAGATAATCAATTCGAACGCCGCCGACGAGAGTGCGTTGCGCGATGAGATCGATCATCTCGTCGAGCTCGCGTGTCGAAAGCACGTTAGATCGCAGCCCCGAGTGATGTCGGCCGCCGTTCACTAGTTTATTGCGACACGGTGATATGGAGACGCGGCGACACAGAGATAGTTTGCTATTCGAATAACTTCACCGCGTCCCCGCGTCTGAAAGTCTCCGCGTCACAGTGAAACCGCGTCGCTACGGTTTCGAATAACTCGCCCGCACCACCGTCTTGATGTTACCGCGCACATGAAAATCGCCCTCGAGCTCGACCCTCCACGGATCGCACGCTTTCACAAAGTCTTCAAGGATGATGTTGATGACATGCTCGTGAAAGATCTTGATCTCGCGAAATGAATTGATATAGAGCTTGAGGCTCTTGAGCTCGATACATCGCTCATTCGGGACATACTTCAATCTGATCACCGCAAAATCCGGAAAATCCGAGAACGGGCAGATCGCCGTGAATTCCGGCATTTCAAACTCGATCCAGATCTCTCGGCCCGCAAACTCGTACGCGAACGTATCGAGCTCAAACAGATTCATTTCCTCACGCGGCGTCGGCTTGATATCGAGGTTCTGCAAATTCTCCGGCTGTAACTTTACCTGGTCTGACATATTTCTTCTTTAAATTGAGCGCCCGCGCACCGCCCAGATCGCGCACACCGCACGTTTCGAGTTGAGTGAGCAGGTTTATAAAAATTCGAGCCGTCGCGTAAGCGTCCTCGTTAGCACGATGATGATTAACAAGGGCGATGCTGAAATGTTCGGCGAGCGTTTTGAGTTTATGATTTTCGATGTCGGGCAAAAGCTTTCGCGAAAGCCGTACCGTGCACAGTGACGGGTTTCCGAGGCGATAATCTTCATAAAGACGACCGACCTCATGATTCAGAAATCGCATGTCGAATCCGGCGTTGTGGGCGACGAGGACCGAATCGCCTATGAACCTAAGAAACGCATCGGCGACTTCGGCGAACTTCGGCGCGTCTTTGACCATCTCGTCCGTGATCCCGGTAAGAATTGAGATAAACATTGGTATCGGCGTCTCAGGGTTAACAAGACTGTGAAACTCCTCGACGATCTCGCCTCGGCGGACGCGATAGGCTCCGATCTCGGTCACACGACAAGGCGGGGTTTTCGCACCCGTCGTCTCAAGGTCGAAAACGACGAAACCGGCTTCGCACAACTCGATCGCGTCATGATTGACCTCGACCAACGTAACGGCGTCTCCATTCAGCGAAAGCCGCGCATCGCGCGCAACGAGATCAGAAACAAGCAGCCGAGCAAGGGGCGGATTCGCATTCCGTATGCTCATTACGTAGTCGACAACCGCGACCGCGGATGCGCTGCCACCGATCGAAATAAGAAAATCGATCGTCGTATTTATCAGGAGCGATTCGGAAATGAGATTTGGATGAGGCTGCATTCTGCAAATATTCTAGCTGTATTATCTTGACGCGTAAACGACTCGGTGTCGCACAACCGATACTTTTTTGGCATAATCTCATTTCGATCACCAGCCGATGGACGACATCCTTGCACATTTCAGGCGAACCGATGCACTGCTCGAGGGACATTTTATTCTGTCCAGCGGATTGCACTCGCCAAACTATTTGCAATGTGCTCTTGCGTTGCAGGATCCGGCCGACGCACACAGTTATGGCTATGCGATCGCGGACCGGTTCGCGGAAGCTCAGATCGATACGGTGGCATCGCCGGCGATCGGAGGTCTCATAATCGGGTATGCGGTGGCCGAAGCGTTGAACGTTCGATTTATCTGGACCGAACGCATGAAAGGCAACATGACACTGCGGCGCGGCTTTTCGCTGCGGCGTGGCGAAAAAATACTCGTCGTCGAGGATGTCATTACGACCGGCGGCTCGACCCGCGAATGCATTGCCGCACTCGAACAAAATGGCGGCGAGGTCGTGCTCGCAGCCTCTGTTATCGACCGATCAAATGGTATTGCTGACGTCGGTGTGCCGCGTATATCGCTTGCCGAAATGGATGTGCCGACCTATAAGCCCGAAGATTGTCCGATGTGCGCCCGCGGCGATGTGGCGGAGAAACCGGGAAGCCGGAAGTGAGGGATCGGAAATCAGAAGTCAGAAGTCAGAGAATTCAGAAGGCAGAAGACGGAAGGTCTTGATTCCCACTTCTGAATTCTGACTTCTGCCTTCTCACAAGAAATGAACTACAAACTTTTAATCCAATACGACGGAACCGATTTTCACGGCTGGCAGGTGCAGGAAAACGATCGCACTATCCAGGGCGAGCTCGAGCGCGTAATCGGAATGCTTGAGGATTCAAAGGTGAACGTCGCCGGCTCTGGCCGGACCGACGCCGGCGTCCATGCCGAGGGGCAGGTCGCAAATGTGATGATCAATCGCAGCTTCACACCGGACAAACTGCGCTCCGCCATAAATGGAAATCTCTGGCGTGACATACGCATTCTAAAAGCCGAAAAAGTCCCGGACGAATTTCACGCCCGGTTCTCCGCAAAAAGGAAAACATACGTTTACCGCATCGTAAACGCGCCGGTCATGTCGCCGTTCTGGCGACGTTTCGCCCACCACGAATTCAAGCCGCTGGATGTCGCGCGTATGACGGAGGCCGCCCGCTTTTTTCTCGGTGAGCACGACTGGACGGCGTTCGCGTCGGCGCATTCTGACGGTGAGTCGCGGGTCCGTACCGTTCTTGATTTCGTGATCGAGTCGCGGTGGGACAGCCGTGCATCGGCGAACATCATAGAGTTCCAGATCAGCGCGAATGGCTTTCTTCGCTACATGGTGCGCTCGATAATCGGCACACTGATCGAGGTCGGGCGGGGAGAAAAAGATTTTGATACAATTCAGACGGCGATCGTAGCAGGGGATCGAAGTCTTGCCGGCAAAACCGCACCGGCGCACGGCTTGACCCTTCTAAAAGTCGATTACGAATAGCATCTGAATGTTCATCTATCACGTTGTTTTGCCCGACGTTTGGGACCGATTCAAAACCAGGCCATCCTATCAGCCGGAGAGTCTGACGACCGAAGGATTTATTCACTGTAGTTATCCGGACCAACTTGAAGAGGTTTTGAAGCGGTACTACAGTGGCGTCGAGCGGGTCTTGATCCTGAAGATCGACACCGATAAGCTGCTCTCAAAACTCGTCAAGGAGCCGTCAACTAATAATGAAATGTATCCGCACATCTACGGTCGGCTCAATCGCAATGCGATCGTCGATGTTCAGGAGCGGGTGTTGTCGGGCGGCGATGCGGACCTGACCTTTTCCTGATCCCGTCTAATGTTCGAGCACTTTGCCGAAATATTGAAGCCGAATTCCGCCGATGCGAACCTCCTCGCATTGATAGATTCCGATCGCTTGCCGCAGCACATCGCTGTGATAATGGACGGCAACGGACGCTGGGCGAAGAAACGCGGCAAGCCGCGCATTTTTGGCCATCGGGCGGGTGCCGATTCAGTTAAAGCGATCGTCGACACATGCACGCGGCTCGAAACCAAGGCCGTAACTCTTTATGCTTTTTCGACCGAGAATTGGAAACGGCCAAAGGCCGAGGTCTCGGGATTGATGTCGATGCTAAAGCGCTACCTGCGAAGCGAGCTAGAGGACGTGCATGCGCACAACATTCGTTTTCAGGCGATCGGTCAGATCGAAGGCTTAAGCGACGATGTGCAGAAAGAGATCGCTTTCGCGATGGACAAGACGTCCGCCAATACGGGAACGGTTTTGAGCGTCGCGTTGAATTACGGAGGGCGGGCCGAGATCGTTGAGGCATGTCGGAAAGCGATGCGGGCCATCGCGGCACAAGGCGGATCGCCCGACGATCTGAGCGAAGCCGACATCGAGCGCAACCTTTACACGCACGGTTTGCCGGACGTCGATCTTCTGATCCGAACGAGCGGCGAGATGCGTATATCGAACTTTTTGCTTTGGCAGCTCGCGTACAGCGAGATCTACGTGACGCCGACGCTGTTTCCCGATTTTCGCCGTACCGAGATCTTCAAAGCGATCATCGATTATCAAAAACGCGAGCGGCGCTTTGGGGACATCAGCTCGCAGCAAATTTCCGCGACGCAGGAAGGCGGAGAAAGCGAATAGATCGACGATTTCATTTCGTGTAATTTCGTGTGAGTTAGTGGTTCCGGTTTGCTTTGACGGACTGGAACCACTAACTCACACGAAATTACACGAATAAGGACCAAACACCTGTCGGGCTAAAACACAAGGCGGAGGGAGTCGCGGAGACAGCGTACTGGCAGATTATGAAAACTCGAATCCTAACGGCCGCGGTTGCACTCCCGATCCTCATCGCGTCGATCGTCTTGCCGTCATACGTTCCGGAAACGGTTTGGATATTCGTCGCGATCGCCGTGCTCGCTCTCGCCGCCGGCTGGTTTGAATTTTATTCCCTGACTAAGAAGCTCGAGCTAAAAGCTGACGCGGCGATCGGTTATCTCGGTGCGACGGCGTTAACGGTCGCATTTATTTTCGACGCCCCGGCGACTGAACCGACACTCCTGCTGATGACACTGGCAGGTTTCCTGATCGTCGTCCTGGTCACACAAACCTTTCGCTTTCAGAAGGATTTCTCAAAGATGCTCGGGGGTGCGGGCGTGACGATATTCGGAGTTTTGTATCTCGCGTTCCTTGGCGGATTTCTGATCGCGACGCGTGTCGGTTTCGAGGGTCATCCGTTTCTCTCGACCCATCTGCTCGGCTTCTTTTTTCTGGTGCTGATGGGTTCGGATACGGGCGCGTATTTCGCCGGTCGTGCGTTTGGTAAACATAAGCTCGCACCGGGCATATCGCCGGGCAAGACGGTCGAGGGTTTGATCGGCGGACTGGTCGCTGCGGCCGCGTTTGCAGCACTTGCAACATTCTGGTTCTTTCCGGAATTGCCGTATCAGTTCTCAATCCCGCTCGCGGTCGTCATGGCCGGTGTCGGCGTACTCGGTGATCTCGCTGAAAGCGCGATGAAGCGTGGTTCGAAAACAAAAGACGCTGCGAGCATTCTGCCAGGCCATGGCGGACTACTAGATCGGCTCGACAGTTTGCTTCTCAACGCGCCTATCCTGTACTACTTCGCGAGGATTTATTTTTGATCAGCAGGTTGCCAAAACTCGCCGGTGTCTTGTAACATCTCACTTGCTTTTATGAACGCCATTTTGAGAGTTGACGATAATAATACGTGAGGCGAGAGCGTTAATCCTTTGACGTTCCGCCTTTCGTTTGTCGCACACTCGAAAGGCGTTTTTATTTTTCACGATTAACCGACAGGGATAAAGGAGATAAAGGGGATTCAGCTTATTACTCACCTTCTTTTCTGATCCCTTTCATCCCCTCTATTCCTGTAAGGCGTTTCGAATTATGTTAGACACGTTAGGAAATCTGGAACGGACACACACGTGCGGTGAGCTGCGCGAAACGCATGTCGGTCAGCAGGTCGTTTTGATGGGCTGGGTCGCGAAGAAGCGCGACTTTGGCGTTTTCACCTTCATCGATCTCCGCGACCGCGAGGGCGTGACTCAGATCGTCCTCAGCTCGGAGACATTTCCGGAGGCGCACTCCAAGGCCAAGAATATCCGCGGCGAGTTTGTGATCGCCGCGAAGGGCGAAGTCGTTTCGCGGGCCGAAGGGACGCATAACGCGAAGCTCGTCACTGGTGATATTGAGATAAAAGTAAGCGAGCTCTTGATCTTAAACGACGCAAAGGTTCCGCCGTTCCAGCTCGAGGTCGCGGGATCAGAAAATCTTGCCGCGGAAGACACTCGTCTGAAATATCGTTATCTCGACCTGCGCCGCCCGCAACTGCAAAACAACATCCGTATGCGTGCGAAAGCAGTCGCGAAGATCCGTGAGTACTTCGACAACCGCGGATTTGTCGAGATCGAGACACCGATACTTCTGAAATCCACTCCGGAAGGCGCACGCGACTTTGTCGTCCCGTCGCGCATTCATAGCGGAAAGTTTTTCGCGCTGCCACAATCGCCGCAGATCCTGAAACAGATCACGATGATCGCCGGGTTCGACAAGTATTACCAGATCGCACGATGCTTTCGCGACGAGGACCTCCGCGCCGACCGGCAACCCGAGTTCACGCAGCTCGACATGGAGATGTCGTTCGTCAATCGGGAACAGGTCTATCGCGAGATGGAGGGAATGTTCGGGTCAGTGCTGAAACTGATCGGCGTGGATCTTCCGACCGAATGGCCGCGGCTGACGTACGCGGAAGCGATGCGTCGATACGGCTCGGATAAACCAGATCTGCGATTTGAAATGGAATTACAAGATCTTACGGCTGAGCTGAAGGACACGGACTTCGCGCCGTTCGCAGACGTGCTGACAAAAGGCGGGGAGATAAAATGCCTGGTCGTAAAAGGCAAGGCCGATTACTCGCGAAAGCAACTGGACGAGTTACAGGAATTCGTCAAACGATACGGCGCGGGTGCGTTGGCGTGGATCAAGGTCGGCGATGAAACTACGTCTTCGCTTCTAAAGGTTCTTGGTGAAGCGAAGATCGCCGAACTCGCATCCACCGCAAAGGCCGAGAAGGGTGACGCCGTGTTGATCGTCGCGGGAAGTAAATCTGTCGTCGCCGCGTCACTCGGTGCGTTGCGCAATGAGATAGCGCGTCGCGAGAATCTGATCGACCGCAGCCGTTACGAAGCGCTCATCGTCACCGAGTTTCCGATGTTCGAACACGATGAGCAGACAGATCGTTATCTTGCCGCGCATCATCCGTTCACATCGCCGATGGACGAGGATCTCGAGATGTTCAAACAGGCGGTTGAAAATGACGGCGATCATCACCTGCTCGGACAGGTGCGTGCAAAGGCATACGACGCGGTGATCAACGGATACGAATGTGCCGGCGGCTCGATCCGCATCCATCAAAAGGACGTTCAGGCGCTAAATTTTAAAGCACTCGGAATGTCACCCGAAAGCGCCCGGTCGCAGTTTGGATTTTTTCTCGATGCGCTCGAATACGGAACTCCGCCGCACGG
>JBBKXD010000136.1:0-4461 GCA_037969295.1 Pyrinomonadaceae bacterium
AACAACATGAACAATTACGTAATTTATTTGGCACCGGCTCTGGGGATCCTCGGATTGGTGGTAATGGCATTCAAGTCGGCGTGGGTCAGTAAGCAGGATCCCGGTGATGCGAAAATGCAGGAGCTTTCCGGCTATATCGCCGACGGAGCGATGGCATTTCTCAAGGCGGAATGGAGGGTGCTGAGCATCTTTGTCCTATTCACCGCGTTGCTGCTGGCGTATTCGGGAACGATCCACGAGGTCAACGGCCGCGAGATCCACTCGAGCTGGCTGATCAGTATCGCGTTCATCGTCGGCGCCGTGTTCTCGGCGACGGCCGGATATATCGGGATGAAGGTCGCGACCAAAGCAAACGTTCGCACCACGCAGGCCGCCCGCACAAGCCTCAAGCAGGCGCTAAAAGTTTCCTTCACCGGCGGGACCGTGATGGGTCTTGGTGTTGCGGGCCTCGCGGTTCTCGGACTTGGCGGATTGTTCATTGTGTTCCTCGCGATCTTCGCCGACCTCGGTGCAAACCAGGTGAGGACGGCTATCGAAGTTCTGACTGGTTTCTCGCTCGGTGCCGAATCGATCGCTCTGTTCTCGCGTGTCGGCGGCGGTATCTATACAAAGGCGGCGGATGTCGGGGCCGATCTCGTCGGCAAAGTTGAAGCTGGAATTCCCGAAGACGATGTTCGTAATCCCGCGACGATCGCCGATAACGTCGGTGACAACGTCGGTGACGTGGCCGGGATGGGCGCCGACCTTTTTGGATCGTACGTCGCGACCATTCTCGCGACGATGGTGCTCGGGCAAGAGATCAAGCTCAACGATGCTTTCGGCGGCATGTCACCGATCCTTCTGCCGATGGTGATCTGCGGTCTGGGTCTTGTTTTCTCGATCGTCGGGACTTTGTTCGTCAGGATCAAAGACGAAAAATCGAGCGTCCAGAACGCGCTCAACCTCGGAAACTGGTCCTCGATCATCCTTACCGTCATCGCCGCGTACTTTGCCGTGATGTGGATCTTGCCGGACGGCCCGATCAAATTGCGTACGAACACGTTCGATAAGATGGACGTCTTTTACGCGATCGTCGTCGGAACCATTGTCGGTGCGATCATGAGTTTCGTGACGGAATATTTCACCGCAATGGGTAAAAAGCCGGTCATGTCGATCGTCCAACAGTCCGCGACGGGACATGCGACGAATATCATCGGCGGTCTTGCCGTCGGTATGAAATCGACGGTCATCCCGATCCTGACACTCGCTGGCGGCATCATGGCGTCCTACTACTTCGCGGGTCTTTACGGTGTGGCGATCGCCGCGGCGGGCATGATGTCGACGACCGCGATGCAGCTCGCGATCGATGCATTCGGGCCGATCGCCGATAACGCCGGCGGTATCGCCGAGATGAGTCAATTGCCTCCGGATGTTCGCGAGCGTACCGATAACCTCGATGCCGTGGGCAACACGACGGCGGCAACCGGTAAGGGATTTGCGATCGCGTCAGCGGCGCTGACGTCGCTTGCGCTGTTCGCGGCGTTTGTCGGCATTGCCGGAATCGACCGCATCGATATTTATAAAGCGAATGTTCTCGCCGGATTGTTCGTCGGCGGGATGATCCCGTTCATTTTCTCCGCATTGTGTATCCAGGCGGTAGGCCGTGCGGCGATGGATATGGTCAACGAAGTTCGCCGCCAGTTCCGCGAGATTCCGGGCATCATGGAATACAAAGCGAAACCGGAATACGAAAAATGCGTCGCGATCTCGACCAAGGCATCGCTCCGCGAAATGATGATGCCGGGTGCGATCGCTTTGATCACACCGGTCCTCGTCGGCTTTACAATGGGCCCGGAAGTTCTCGGCGGTCTGCTCGCGGGCGTCACCGTATCGGGTGTGTTGATGGGCATCTTCCAGTCGAACGCCGGCGGTGCATGGGACAACGCAAAGAAATCGTTTGAGAAAGGCGTTTTGATCAACGGCGAGATGGTCTATAAAGGATCCGAAGCGCACAAGGCTTCGGTCACCGGTGACACCGTCGGCGATCCGTTCAAGGACACGTCGGGCCCGTCGATGAACATTCTCATCAAGCTGATGTCGATCGTCTCACTGATCATCGCTCCGTACATCTACGGGATCGGGCAGTAGAGGCAAGTAGGCTGTAGGCGGTAGGCGGAAGGCGGAAGGCGGAAGGCGGAAGGCAGAAGGCGGTAGGCAGAAGGCAGAAGGCAGAAGGCAGAGGCGGTAGGCAGAAGGCAGTAGGGGAGTTGGTATGCTCGAAGGGTGACTACGCTCTTGTCGGTACCGGGAGCGGTAGCGAACGGGGTTCGCTTCTTAGCTGCCCTCCGTGTAGAAGGCGGGGAGCAGTCCCGACCATGTCGCGGCCATATTCCAACTCAGCCGCCACTGCATTAACCGCTATTCAAAATTCATTCGCTTCATCAGATCGATGAAACGCGGTGACGACCGTAGATTATTCCACTTCGGGTCCACCTTGAGGAAAGCCATTTTCGGGTCGTGCTCGGCGAAACCTTTCTCCAGCCATTCGAGCGCACTTTCGGTATCGCCCAGCCCGTTGTAGGCAAGCGCGATATGAGTGGGCGGCATGCCTCGCGTCTTTGAGATCTCCATCATTTCTCCGAGCACCTTTTCCGCTTCTCCGCGATTACCCATCTTCGCCAATGCATAGCTTTCCACTCCGATCGAGTAGGTCGATGCCGTCGAGAGCGCCCGTGCCTTTCGAGCTTCGGCCAAAGCATCCGGATACATACCTTTCTCAACGTACACCATCGACGCAAATAAATGCGGCATCCAGAAATTCGGTGCAAGGTCGAATGTTTTTTGCAGCCGGTCCAGGGCTTCATCGTTCTTGCCGGCGTGAAGCAGGAACTGCCCTTCGAGAGCGCCTGCGAATGGGAACAGCGGATCCAATTCGCGGGCGAGCTTCACTTCGCTCAAGGCTTCCTGATGTCGTCCCATATTTGACAGCAGGTGGGCGTAATAAAGATGCGCTTTAACGTCGTTGGGATTCAGTTCGATGGCGCGCCGGAACTGTTTTTCGGCGCCGTCCCAATCCCAATCACCCCAAAACATCGTCATTCCAAGCGTCGTGTACCCTTCGGAAAGGCGATCGTCGATCTCGATCGCGCGGTTCGCCGCAGCCTTCGATTTTGCAAATGACTCAGCGGGCGATATCTCGCTGCCGATGGCCAGCGATCGATACGCGTCGGCGATCCCGGCGTAGGCGAGTGCGTAATTCGGATCGAGGTCGATCGCTTGCTGGAAATATCCGATTCCCTGCTTGATCTCGTCCGGCAACAGTTTATAAACGTGGAAGCGGCCTCGAAGATAGAGTTGATAAGCCTCGACATTTTCGGTGTACCGCTTGCTTAGCTGCACTGTGTCGGATGGCGTCAGCTTAACTTTCAAATTCCGTGCGACCGCCTGGGCGATCTCGTTCTGCGCTGCAATAACATCCGTGAGCGTGCTTACATATTGGTTTCCCCAAATTTGGGAATCATCTGCGGCGTTGATCAAACGGACGTTGATCACCAATTTGTCTCCGACTTGTTTGATATCGCCGGTTACAAGTGTATCGACCCCCAAACGTGATGCGATCGCACGCGTATCCGACTGGTCATTCTTGAAGCGAAACGAAGAATTGCGCGACATTACTTTTAACCCGGAGAGCTGTGAGAGGTTATTTATTATGCTTTCGCTTACGCCGTCCGCGAGATACTCGGCATTTGCGTCCTGACTGGCGTTTGTAAAAGGTAGGATAGCCAGCGAGCGACGTTCATTCGATACGGCGTTTTGTCGAGCGGCGTAAAAATAATATGCGAGGCCGATGGCTGCGACGGCCAGCAGCGCCAAAGCGATCGGTCTTACGAGACCAGCCTTTCTTGCTGGAACTGCCCCGACCCTGGTGTCCCGATCGAGCATTTCGTCAGTCGAGCGAGGGAGGAACGCGGTGGAATTATTCGGTCCGGCCGCGTGAGAGTTTCCGAGCTTTTCATCGAACGCGATATTTTCCTTTAGCCCCTTCAGATCCGCGAGTAGATCTTCAGCAGTCTGATATCGCTCATCCTTATTCTTTCGAAGAGTCTTAGAAACGATGCGTTGGAGTTCGTCCGAAACGTTTGAGGCCGGGAGGGCGAGTGCCGGGGGCTCGGCGTTTATCACATTCGCGAAAGTCTCTGACATCGAACTGCCCTGAAAAGGCGTCGCACCTGCGAGCAATTCGTAAAAGACCACGCCGAGGCTAAAAATATCCGTCCGCTCGTCAACCGTTTCGCCCTTGGCCTGCTCCGGCGACATATAACTGACGGTCCCCATTATCACTCCGCGCGCCGTCTGGTTCTGAATGGCGGTCTCGTTCTCCGCATCAACGAAAAGGTTTCCCGGTTTCAGAAGCTTTGCGAGGCCAAAGTCCAACACTTTTATGTATCCGTCCGGGCGAACGACTATATTTTCCGGTTTGAT
>JBBKXD010000137.1:0-9071 GCA_037969295.1 Pyrinomonadaceae bacterium
GGAATCAGGTCGTTCTTTGGCTGGGCCTTTATCAATGCTTCGAGCAGTACTCCATCCGCTCGACGGTTCGAATACATGATCAGCCAGCCACCGTCTCCGTAGTCGGTGACGAAGTTCGCTGTCGCGGCGGTCTCAGTCGTGCGGTTCATCAGGAATCGAACGATCATGTCGACTTCGGTAGCCGAACCCGGATCGTTCGCAATAACGGAAAGAATCCAACCGAGAGCCTCGAACGGCATCTTGTCGTAACGTGGCGCCGGCGTGACGCCGGCGGGGACATCGACACGATCACCAACTCCTGCCGCAACCGCTTCAGCAAGCAGCTTCTTCGCCTTCGCCACGTCCTTGTCGCCCATCAGATCGCGAACGTTCAAAGCGTACGCCGAGATCGTCCAACGAACCTGCGGCGAGTTCTTGTACCATTCGTCGTCAAAGTGCTTCTCGATGTTCTTTAAGTACGGCTTCGTCTTATTCAACATCTCGTCGGGCACTTTGTAGCCTTTGGATTTTGCCAGGGCGAGCGCGTGCGCGACGTGAACGGTCAGGAACGGATATTCGTAACGCTCCTTGTCGCGCTTCCAGAGACCGAAGCTTCCGTCATCACGCTGTCGCGATTGCAGGATCTCAATGTCGCGGGCGAACTGGGCCTCGAGTTCCTTCGCCGTCGGCATGTCTTTCGACTTGAATGCGGCCAGCACGTCGCGCATCGCAGCGATCGAGATCATCCTCGACGCAAGCTGCTCCGAACATGCATACGGGTAGTTCGCGAGGTAGACGAACGCGTCGGTCAGTTCCTGCAACTGCGTCGATGACGTAGTCACCTCAAGCCCGCCGAATTGTGAATAAACATCACCGGGCGTTTGCACAGGCTGGATGATGGCGCCGTTCTCATCGGTCGTACCGTAAGTCGCGAACGCTTCGGTAGTCGCCGGCGTCCAGACAGGCAGCGAGATCTCAGCCGCGTCGCTGAATTTGCCGGCGGTCGCGGCGATCTGGAATCGAGCCGTCCCGGCGCTGATCGTCGATACGGGGAACCGAACTTCCTCACGGCTGTTTGCTTTGACGAGAATTCGTTTTCCTAACTCCCCTCCTGTCTTAGGAGGGGTGGCGGCCGCTTCGACTGACGGGGTGGCGCTGCTGCCGGAAAGATACCCGGTCGCTACCGCTCCCGGTTCTGACAAGAGAGCGTTTGTTGCGCGGATCGCGACATCGACCGCCATGTCCTGATCGGTCTGGTTCTGTACGACGACGGGCAGATCGATCTTGTCACCGAAATTCAAAAACCGCGGCGCACTAGGCCGCACCATCAACGGCTGTTTGGCAGTGATCGCGGATTCTCCGCTGCCGAATCGCTTGCCCGCATCGACCGAAACCGCGGTAATCCGATAACGCGTCAGATTGTCCGGCAACTTCACGTCGACTGTTACACGGCCGCTCGAGTCGGTTCTGAGCGTGGGTGAAAAAACGGCGAGGGCGTTGAAATTCTCGCGTACGTTGATGGGGACCTCTCCGGCTCCATTGAGATCTTTACGACCCGCCTCATCTCTTAGCCCTGCACGCGCGCTCTTTGCCAGTGGCGCCGGCGAAGCACCGCCTTCCGAAACTGAAAAGCTGACAGCGTCGGTTGCCATCATCGTCTCAGGGGGCGGCGGAGCCTTCACGTCCTCAGGATTTCCAAGCAGGATATCCTTCCGCAGATGGTGATCCGTCACGCCCGTTCCCCGCGGCGTGTAGAAAATGCTCATCGGATCGCCGACACGATAGTTTGACAGAGCGAGAACGCTCTCGTCGACGATAACAACAGCTACTTCGCTGTTAGCGACGGGTTTGCCGTCGCTGTCTTTAACAACAACATCGACTTTTGTCTCACCGCCCGGTGCAAGTGTCTTGTCCTTGGGCTCAGCGGTGACGGTTAACTTGCGAGACGCTGTCGAGATGGCGAGATTTATGTTGCCCGAAGCGAAAGCAGGACGCTGCGAAAGTTTCGGATCCACTTCGCCCTTGTCGTTCGTCCGCGGCGCAACTCCAACCAGATCGACCTGCGCATAGATGTTCGGCAGATACTTTTCTTCAAGCGGTATCTTCAGCGTCGCAGACGAATCCTTCATCGAGAACCTCTCGGTCTTAACGATCCCGTCACGCCGCAACGTCAACACACCTTCGGCCGGGCTGAAGGGCGAGATCACGAGCAACTCTGCTACTTCACCGGGCGCGTAGTCTTTCTTCGAGGGAATGATCTGGACCTCTTCCTGCTCGACGTTGCGCTTCGGCGGAGTCTTTCCGCCGGGAACCCAAACTGTAAACTCGCTCTCGTTGAAACGCTCGCGGTCGTCCATAACGGTCGCGGTGATCGTATATCGCCCGCCCTGCTTTGCGACGAATTCGCACTTAACCCCAACCTCCGCGGACTTCACCGAACAAGTCTGATCGTCAACCGTCACTTCTTTCCACGCGCCCTTATCGAACTGCCAATCTTTGAGAACGGCTTTGATCTCGATATCGCGTCCCGCGACGAGTTTCCCGTCAATGTCCGACACTATCGATTCGACGACGATCTTTTCGCCTTTCTGGACGAAGGTTCGCGGCGTTCTGATGCCGACGTAGAGATCAGCCGGGTGTACGAGCAGCGTCGCTGTGCTCGACCACGTCTGGCGGTTCACATCCTGGACCGAGGCCGCCGCGCTCACGCTGTACGGCCGCGGCGGATTGACCGACTCGAAATCGATCTTGAGTAAATGTTTACCGCTCGCGTCCGTTACGCCTTTGAACGACTGCGACGTCCCGCCGCCGCCCCAGCCGCGTCCGCTGAAGTCAAGACCACCGCGGTCGTAAATCCCCCACCACGGAACCCATGTACCGAATGTAAAGTCGCCGCGATTCGGCGGAGTGTAATTCGTGGGCGTGGCCGTCACCGTCCAGTTGGTCTCGGCGTTGGCGAGTCCGCCGCCCGCGTAGTACTTTGCTTCGACCGAAAGATCCGCTTTACCGCCGACGAAGTGCGGAGCCTCGCTCTCGACCTTGGTTGTCACCTCAAATTCCGGACGGCGAAATTCCTGGATCTGGAACTGGTGCGAAAAGCTGTCGCCCGAAAGACTACTATTCGTCGAAAGATCGATGCGTGCGTAGCCGAGATTTGCGTTATCGGGAAGTGTGAATTTGAAATCGAATGCGCCAAAGGCGTTGAGGTTTCCGGTTCCGCTCGCGATCTCGTTATTTCGGGGATCTTTCACCGACCACGTAATGCCGCTCGCCGCGTCGCCGAGCCCTTCGACATCGCCGAGCTTTCCGCCGGTCACTCGTCGGATGTAGCCCTTGACCGCGACTTCCTCCTTCGGCTTATACATTCCGCGGTCGTCGAAAACGAACCATCGAAGCGAATCGGCATCTGATTTCTTGTACCAATTGCCGGTGTCCTGCCAGTAGTAATCGGAATTTTCCGGCAGGAACGCGACATCTTTTCCGCGACGAGCGATCAGCATGTTTGGTCCGCTTTGCGAATCAGGTAGCGTGAGGCGAAGGATGCCATTCGCCGGGGTGAGATTTGTCTGCGCTTCGCCGACGGGCTCGCTCGCGATTGCGCTACCGTCTGCATCGAACGATTCGATGTCTTCCGCATTCGGCCCGCCGGTGCCAGAGATCCATTCCCAAACCGATTCGACCCAGCCTTTCTCTTCACTTATTGCTAATTGCTTATTGCTAATTGCTCCGTTCGGATAGATCGATAGGTCAACGCCACCCATCGGTTTTCCGGTTTTCAGTTCGGTCGCAAACGCGACGAGTTCGGTGTTATCGACAAACGCGTCGAGCCCGATCTGCGTCGACTGCAGCCACGCGAGTACGTTCCAGTTGCGTCCGCGAACGGTGACCGCCTTAGTATCATTTTCCACCGGCTCGACAACGACGATCACACTCCCGAATCCTTCGTTGAGCGCCGGGGAAACATCGATCCGCGTCTCGACCAGCTCATCCGGCTTGCTGGCAATCGCGACCGTTTTGTCTGAAACAAGCCGACCCGGAATTGCGGGTCGCTTACCGTCGTCATAATTCAAGCGGCGATAATATTGCTGATATTGATACCAGTCTTTCAGTTCGACCGCGTAAAGCGTCACGCGAACCGCTGAAAAGTTTGTCGAATAGATCGAGTAAGAGCGGCTGCCGAACGGATCGATCACGGACATAGGTCCGCCCTGGGCATAAAGATTCTGATCCGCCGGTCCGACCCGAATTGTCGTCGACACGCCGCGGTCGAGCTTCTGGGCAAACGAATCCGTCAGTGAGGCGTCGACGTTGATGGTATAAGTCGTGCTCCCCTTTTTGTAACCCTGAAAGTAGAGGTGGTTCCCCGACGGATAAATGTTCAGCCCCTCGACCGCTGGCGTCACCTTTACCATCTCCTTCGAGAACTTCGAGGCGTCGATAGGGTTACTGAATTCGAGATACCAGTCGTGAAACGGAGTACAGTTCTTGTTCTGCTGCCAGCCGCAATAAGCCTTGACGAATTTGAACGGGCCGTATGTCGTGAATGAGAAGGTTTGCGCCTTTTGAGTTTTCAGCGGCCCTTCGGCGGATGGTGTGCCGGCGTCCACGCTGACGCTGATCGATGAGGCCGGAGGCAATGCGTTCTCCGTCGAGCCATCTGCGTTGACCGCCCGAAAAGCGATCCATCGTCCAGGCTGAGCCTGCTTCGCGTAATACGCAATGGTCCCGTCGGCATCGATCTCCTGCTGCGTGACCAATCGCGTCGCGATCCGGCGTCCGCCGCCGGTGACGCTGATAGTCTTCAAAACTGATTCCGGACTTATCGCCTGATCGAACGAGACGAATATCACGGCGTCACGTCGGACGACTTGCCCGTTCGGTATCATTTGCTCGACCTTTGGCGGCGGCGTGGTAAATGTCCAAACGACATCCTTCGCGAGACTCTGTCCGTTTGCGGCTTTCGTCCCGGCCGGAACGCGAGCCGTGAATTTCGTCGCCATCGGAAAACGCTTGTCCGTATCGAACATTAGCGTCCTTGTTCCGAGCCATCGCCATCGACCTTCGACTTGCGGAGTCAACTCGACCGGTGCGTATTTCGCGGCTTCTTCCTGAGAAGTCACGGCAACCATGGGCTGCGAGAATGTGACGCTGAGATCGGGTGCGAGCGACACTTCGCCTTCGGGCGAGAACCGAACGACATCGAGTGTCGTTCCCGGATCGACCTTCGGCGTACCGCGGCCTTCATCCGAGGGAAACTTGACCGCAATCTGTTTGCCGGTCTTCGGCGCCGGCAATGTCCCAATTCGTTTTGCAAATTCCGTCTCGTCGTTCGGGTCGGATTTGATGGCTGGAAGGCGTTTCAAAAGGCTCGCGGTTTCGCCACCCGATAGAGGATCGGCGGGACCGAGTTGCTGCTTCACGCGCGTCTCCGAGCCGTCCGCACCCTCGCTGAGGCGAAACGTCAATCCTTCCGGTGTTTCCTTCATCCTGCTATTTCGTGCATTCGCAACCGCCTGAGCGTTCGCAGATCGTGCGAACGGCAGAAACATCGACCAGTAAACCGAGAAAAGCAACAACCCTGAAACAATTCTTTTCATTAGCGTCCTATTTTCCAAACCCTTGTATTGGCATGCTGTTTCTGGAGTGGGATTAGATCATGCTACTCCAAATCAGCCGAAGCGACGATATTCGTGCTCCGAGCCACTCATTATTCTGAACGCCGTGGATCTGATAACTTGCGCTTTGGACGCGTTCTTTGATTCGGCTCCCCCTAAAATCGGTTGCAAGGCCGGCGGTGCCTGCAGCTCGCGGATGCTACTCATACAATTGACTTTCCTGATATACTGATTTCAGAAATTGCAACTTCTATAAATACACCATCGTAGAGATTTTTTGGCGAGAGTTGATTAGCATATTTCTTTAGGAGCAGGTTGATAAAATGGGATTGTGGGCAAGATTAAAACGAGTGTTTTTTGCTAGCACCGGTGCCGCTTTGGACAAGATCGAGAATCCGGAATTGGTGCTTCAGCAGACTATCCGCGACATGCGGGATCGCGTACCGGAGCTGAATAACTCGGTAGCTCAGGTAATGGCCACCGAGCGGCTGTTGATCAAGAATACGGAAAACCTCGAGAATCAGGTCGTCGACCTCGATTCGAAGATTAAGGCGTCCGTCAAAATGGGCCGCGATGATATCGCTACGGCGTACATCGGCCAGCTTCAACAGGCCCAGATGGATCTCGACCGGACCGGAGCGCAATTGGAGCATGCTTCGCTCGCGTCGAAACAGGCCCTCAAAGCTCGCGACAACTACGTGCTGAACATGAAGAAGCGCACCGCCGAGGCGATGCAGCTCATCTCTGCCGCCAAGCAGGCCAAGCTTCAGGAGCAACTCGCCCAGACGATGGAGACCTTCAACATCGGCGACGATGCTTCGACCTTCAACGAAATGCGCGAGAAGATCGATCGCCGCGTCGCAGCCGCAGAAGCGAAACTACAATTGGGCACTAGCTCGGTTGATTCGCAGATGCAGGACATCGAGCGTGAAGCGATGGATATCCAGCTTCAGGACAAGCTCCTCGAATATAAGAAGCAGATGGGATTGCTGGGTCCGGGCTCTTCCGCGGGGAGTAAACAGATCGCCGCTGGAGCCGAAGCCAAAAGCGAGGATGTTCTCGATCCGATCATCGTAAACGATACGACAGACTCAAACCGCTCGAATTAGGGACAGCCCTCTACTTACCATCGAACGCGTCAAACTAGATCGGCATCTAGTAACTTATGGCAGACTTGGCGAAATACGAGCGCGACCTCCAACGATTTCAAACGAGCTACCTGAAGGAAGCGGTCAAGGAACCGTTCAATTTCTGGGGTCTCGCCGGTTTTGCGGTTGCCGCCGCATACACGCAGAGCATATGGCCTCTGTTGTTGGCTTTGATCGCTGAAGTTATCTACGTGATGATCGTTCCTAATCTGCCCTATTATCGCCAGCTCGTTCAGAGACGCGAGAAGGAGCGCCTCTTCCTCGCCGGAAAAACCGCCCGCGAGAAGTTGATCAAGACATTCACCCCGCGTGAACGCGAAGCTGTCGAATACCTTCGGTGGCTGAAAGAGAAGATCCAGGACAACTACAAGAAATTCACCGGGACCGCGACGCTGCCGTCGAACCTGAGAACGCTCGATCATCGGTGGGAAGATTTCGTCGACTTGCTCGACGTCTATCGCCGCCGCAAGCAACATCTGAAATCGATCAACCGTCAGGCCGTTCACAATCAGCTTTCGCAGGCTTATCGCGCCGCGGAAAATGCCGGTTCGGATGAGAAGACAAAACGCATCCAACAAACGAACGTGGAGATATTGAAACGCCGGATTGCATCGTTTGACGAGATCGAGCGTAGCGTCAAACTCGTCGAGGGCCAGCTTCAATCCATCGAGAACTTTTTCAGCTATCTCAACGACGAGATCGTCACGATGTCCACGCCGGAGAAATTCTCGCTCCTCGACTTCGAGCAGCTGTCGGATTCGATCTCCATGACGAAGCAGATGCTTGACGCAACCGCCGATGAGGTCGGGGCCCTCGACGCCTACAATCGTCAGATGGGCAACTACGAACTATTGCCCGGCTCCAATTCCTAGATCAAAAATCAACTGTCGTTCTATCGTAATCCCGTTCGAGTCGCCTTTAGAACAGGTTTCGAAAATATCGTCAGCGGTGGTATCGGTGGATCCGTCGGCAGAAAATGTCATCACCCGTTAAGTTCAAAGCCTTCGATCTGCGGCGTATCTCCGGTACGTTTCGGTACAGCGAGCGGCGGGGGCGGCACGTCGGTAGTTTCTACCTCACCAATACCGGGCTCGCCTTCCCGCGGCAACTGCATATCACTTATTTCCAGTGTTAGGTTGTTGGCGTTCGATGCGTATGAAAGGCCGACTTCCCTTGTTATCTGGTTGGTGCGGATCAGGTTCTCGAGCACCGCGTCAAAGGTTTGCATACCTTCCATCTCGCCATCATTCATCGCGTCGGTGATCGAACGTCCCTCCTTCTCACCTTTCTCAATGTACTCACGCGTCCGCGAATTCGAGACAAGAATTTCGATCGCCGCGATCCGTCCGCCGCCGACTTTCGGCATAAGTCGTTGCGAGATTATCCGACGGAAAGATTGGGACAGGCGAGTTCTAATCGGAGCTTCTTCGATCTTTGGAAAGACCCCGATGATGCGGTCGATGGTTTTCGCCGCGTCGATCGTGTGAAGCGTCGAGAGAACCAAGTGGCCCGTTTCGGCGGCTTCCAAAGCGACCTCGATCGTTTCACGGTCGCGCATTTCTCCCACCAGGATCACCTTCGGTGCTTGTCGAAGAGCTGCCCGCAAGGCGAGGGCGAAATCCGGAGTATCGGAATGTAATTCGCGCTGGTGAACGGTGCTAAGTTTGTGGTCGTGAATGAATTCGATCGGATCCTCGATCGTCACGATATGATATTTTTTTGTCGCATTTATCAGATCGATGATCGCGGCGAGGGTCGTCGATTTTCCGGACCCCGTCGGCCCTGTCACCAGGACAAGGCCATTCTTGAGTTGGGCGACGTTCATCACTGCTTCGGGCAGGTTAAGTTCCTGCCAATTAGGCGGCTGAGTCGGGATGACGCGCATTACGATCGCGTGTGTTCCACGTTGACGAAATATGTTGACGCGAAACCGGCAGAGTCCCGGGACGCTATACGAAATGTCCGAGGAGCCTTTCTTATCGAGCGTCTCCAGACCCTGCTCGTTTCCGGCGAGCATGAGATCGACCATGCCTTTTATCTGCAGTGGCTTTAGGACCTCAAGCCCAGCTATCGGAACGCTCTGCAACTCACCCGTCAGTTCCACCTGAGGTGCTCGACCCGGCGAGAAGATCAGGTCGCTGACCCTGCTATCGATCGCAAGCATTCGCTGAAGCACGCTGTGAAACGACTTAAAGTTGTCCTCTACTGAAGAACCGTTTGCAGTTCCCGCTGAAGCGGTAGATTGTTCGTACATGTGGGGTTTTATAAGACTAAGTTTGAATTAGGATGCGAGGCTGGGGCCGCCAGGAAGGATCGGCACATCCAAGCC
>JBBKXD010000138.1:0-2772 GCA_037969295.1 Pyrinomonadaceae bacterium
CGGATCGCGCAAGAGGTGCTGACGAACATTGTCCGGCATTCGAGCGCGAACATCGTCGAGATGAGCGTCGAAGCATCCGATGCAGGCGAGTTCGGTTTGACGATCCGCGACAACGGCGAGGTGTTTCAACCCGAGGGTGCGGAGAAGGGACGCGGGATCGCGAACATCCGTTCGCGTGCGAATCTCGTCAATGGAAGAGTCTCGTGGAAAGAATCTCGCCACGGCGGGAATATGTTTTCGTTAAAGATCGACGGACCTCGCTCTAGTTAGATAGCTTCCTATTCGGGTTTGTTAACGCCAGCGTCGAATCGTAGATACCAATTACCACTGATCCGCCGATAGTAAGTGCCGTAGGTATCGAAACCTTTGTCGTCGAGGGAACCCACAAGGGGCGAAGGCGTCGAGGTGCTGTAAAAGTAAGCCTTCGAGATCACATATCGTCCATCCGCGACGTCATCGTAAGCGACGGATTCGGTCCCGAAAAAAAATTCATCGCCTCTGTCGAATTCACGTCTCACGAGTCTAAGCCCTACCCGATCCAGGAGAAGTTTGTAGGCGTTCCATCTTTCGGTCGTAAATCCCTCAGAACCGTTCCGCCAGCGACTATAGTTACCGAGCAGCACCGACTCGCGGGTCAGGATCGATAGCCCGCGATCTTCGTTCAGCATATCAACAAGTTGGTCGAGATCTTGACGATGGAGACTGAAGTCGCGACTCATCGAATCATCGGACTCGAGTGGTGCAATAAAGTAGCCGTATGCCACAGCAATCGCGAGTGCGGCAACAAGCAGGATGAGCAAGGCGACGGGAACTCTATTTGACATATACAGATTCTCGAAACAATAGTCGGGAAAACGCCAACGGTAGGATCAAGATGACCGGAACCAGAACAACAAACATCGCATGCCGCCAAAATTCTGGCTCCACGAAACTGCCTCGGACGAGCGGTATGCCGAGCGTAACGGCATAGTAGATCGCAAGCAACAGTTTCACGCGGTAAGTTTTATTTTCTGTTCGTCCTTCGCTCGCCAGAAACAGCAACAGTAAAAAACTAAAATATACGACGATTCCCTCAATCCGATGCAATTCGTCCGCGTCGAGCCATCGCGTCGAAAACTTCTCATCATGCATCCACATCGCGATGACGATCCGCACGGTGTTCGCGATCAGCGTCGTCATATAAGCAGCGAACGCATATAAAGGAATCACTCGCCAGGCAATCTCACGCGTCCGCCACAACTCGCCGAGCGTCAGCATTGAGAAAGCGATGATCAGAAAATTGACGCCGGCACACGACGCCGCGATGAGAAAGGTGTGGTCATCGCTCATGTAGCCGGCGTGCGATTCGAATGTGAAAGCGGTGCTCGTGACCAGGTCGACGATGAACGTTGTCGGTGCGAGTATCCAGCGGAGGTGATTTACGCTCGCGGTCGAGTAGTGATACTTGAGCGCTAATGCGATGACGAAAATTGCCGCGAGTTGGACAAACGTTCTTTTTATTTTCCGCGTCATTTCAATCGTTAGTGCGAAGTCAACGGACTGGACCGCAGGCATCCTTGCCTGCAACATCGCCGACAGGCGATGTAAGCGCCGGCGACCCCCGAGTTATCGCGCTTTTTCGTGCTTCGCACTCATGCAGGCAAGGATGCCTGCGCTCCAGTCTATCGATCCCTCCCCGGCTCGTACAAAAAGATCGAATCACGCCGTCGATGATGCTCTCAACAAAGTGAGTCGCCGCTTTCGATAGATTGCCGCGATCGCGATGACGATGCAGATAACAAGCAGCCACACAAGTTCCGGCTCGCTTCCCACCGCCAGATCGCTGACGCCGACCGGAAGCGGCAACGGTTGATTCACATCGTCAGCCGAACCATTCGGGTTGACTACTTTTTCACGCACCGCGATGAACGACGTGTATCGCGTCAACAAGTTGTATTTCAATCCGAGCGCGGTGATCTCCCTGATCGACTCGTCCGTCACATTTCCGAAACCGTAATCCGAAAGCTCGGCGATACGAGTCCTAGCCCAGAGATATCGAAGCGCGCGGTTGCCTTCGTCAGGCTGGACCGTCGAGACATCAAGCCGTGACACGAAATCTCCGCGTCCCGTTTTTCCCGTCAGCGCTATCACGCCGCTCGGACTGCCGCGCCATTTTCCAAAGAGAACGACTGGACGCTGAGCCAGAAGATCCGGAAAGCTCTGCGGTTGGACGTCATACATCTCAAAGCCGTCAGCCTTGATCTGAATGTCGGTCAGCACCGGCGTCTGAATGTATTCACGAAATTTCGCCGCGACATCGGCGGCTTTCGCCTGATCTTCGACAACAAATGGTTCGCCGAGCCCGGCCCGCGCCACGCCTTCGATAAGGTAGCGATTGACGCCGGAGCCGATCCCGAACGCAAAGACATTTGCCTGTCCGAGGTTCTGCCGGATGTACTTGAAGACGCCTTCCTCGATCGAGACATACCCGTCGGTGATCAGCACGATACTTCGCGACACGCCGGGGTTGGTCGATAGGTGCATCGCCTGCTGGATCGCGGGCAGAAGTTCCGTGCCTCCGCTGCCGCGCTGCTGCTCGATCAGTTGGATCGCGCGAGAAATATTTTCCGCATTTGCCGGGAGCGGCCTATCAGACAACGCGGTCGAATCGCCTGCGAAAAGAACGACGTTGAAAAAGTCCGTCGGACGCAGGCCGCCGATCAGGTCCTCAAGCAGTTTCTTTGACGTATCCAGCGGAAATCCCTCCATCGAACCTGAAACATCGACGACAAA
>JBBKXD010000139.1:0-3653 GCA_037969295.1 Pyrinomonadaceae bacterium
GCACGCGGCATGACCGCCGCGATCTCGATGGCGAAGGAACTAGGCGTGAAAAAGGTCGCCGTCCCGTCGGCCGGGAACGCCGCGGGTGCGATGGCGGCGTACGCCGCGCGAGCCGGAATGGAAGCATTCATCTTTATGCCGTCCGACACCCCGCGGGCGAATATCGTCGAATGTGAACAGACCGGAGCTCACGTCACTTTGGTCGACGGCCTCATCACAGATTGCGGGAAGATTGTCGCCGAACGAAAGGAAGCCGAAGGCTGGTTCGACGTCTCTACGCTGAAAGAGCCGTATCGCGTCGAAGGAAAGAAGACAATGGGATACGAGCTCTTTGAACATTTTCGGGGAATCCAAAATCCAAAATCTAAAATCCAAAATCTACCTGACGTCATTATTTATCCGACGGGCGGCGGGACGGGATTGATCGGGATGTGGAAAGCGTTCGACGAGATGGAGCAGATGGGCTGGATCGATTCCCGCCGTCCGCGGATGGTAACCGTGCAATCTGAAACTTGCGCTCCTATAGTTCGGGCGTTCGAGAAAGGAGAAAGATTTGCTGACGAATTTGAGAATGCTTCAACCGTCGCGTCGGGCTTACGCGTTCCAAAAGCCATCGGCGATTTTTTGATCCTCGATGCTATCCGAGCATCGGGTGGGACGGCGATTGATGTGAGCGATGAAGAATTAGTGAAAGCCGTCGGCGAGATCGGCGCGGCTGAAGGAATCTTTGCGGCTCCCGAGGGTGCTGCGTGTCTGCCGGCACTGCGGAAATTGATCGAGCGTGATCTGGTAAAAGAAGGCGAGACGGTGGTTCTATTCAACACCGGTTCAGGCATAAAATATTTGGAAGCCTTCGACTAAAGTCTGTGATAGTCTGATGGCTAGCCACGCCATAACCCGCTCGAGCTAGGAGTCATCGAGATGAGAATTTGTATTATCGCGACGAGAGCCTCTTTAATAGCCTTCTTATACGTCTCATTCGTTTTACCGTGCTTCGCTGCATTTACGCTCGACAGCACATTCGCCGGCGGCGGGAAACTTACGATAGCCTTTCCCGATTCAACGACGAACTATTCATCCAATGGTCTGAGGATATTTGTCCAGCCTACGGGCCGGATCGTGGCAGTTGGATCGTTCACCCGCAACACCCCCGATGGACAGAGACCCGGTGTCGCAGTTGTCGGGCTAACCCCTGGTGGGACCCTGGATTCTTCATATGGAGTGTTTCAAGACTGGCAGGCGCACGGATCCACATCTCTAAACGACGCGTTGATGTACCCGGATGGACGAATCCTGAGATTGACGCGGTTCTTCAACGTCGTCGGATCGAGCACCGTTCGAGCGGCACGGTTGAGTGTTGAGGGTTCGGGCGACAGTGTTTTCGACTCGAATGTGAACATCGGCACGCCTCCCGGCAACTTCGGGACGGACAGGGGGTCTCAAATTGCGGTTCGAAGCGATGGAAAGATCCTAGTACTTACGACGGAAAACTCCGAGTACGTACTTTATCGTCTGAATCCGGACGGAACCCGCGACACTACATTTGGTGTAAATGGCGTCATCGCTCTCAACTTTAACAAGATCTCGATTCCGGCGGAAAGCGCTATCGAGATGGTCGCCCTCGCGGACGGCAAAGTACTGCTCACGGGGCACGTGCCGCCATTCAGCTTTGGCAGCGGCTCGAGCGAGTTCTTTCTGGCCCGGCTAACCGAATCCGGAAATTGGGACAAGACGTTCGGGCGGGTCGGCTTTTTGCGGGTGCCGTTCGGGACCGGGATAACAGGTCGGATTTACAGGGCCGCCGTCCAGCCTGACGGGAACATATTGCTTTGCGGAAGCGTTACGCACTCGGATACGGACGTTTGGATGATGAGGTTCAGACCTAGAGGGCGAATTGACACGTCGTTCGGAAACAACGGCGTAGTGATAACTGACTTTCAACCAGGGGGTACTGATGCCGCCGCGTCAATGGTTTTGTCACTCGACGGAAAGATCCGGATAGCCGGGTTCCAAGGAACGCCCTCCAGTTTTCTTGTCGCCCGGTATTCTTCAAGCGGGACGCTGGAGGAGAGTACCTCGGTTGCGTTTACTCCGGGACAATCCTCGTCCGCCAGCGATATTGCTTTGCAGCCGGACGGCAAAGTAGTCGTTATCGGGGGAACTCGGAATACTGACCCGACGATCAACGGCAACGTATTCGCGATCGCTCGCCTTACTGAATAGCCTTATAACAACCTGCTTCCTTGCGGCCTAGGAGGTTGTATCTGCGATGCGTTCACGAAACGGTTCCTTCCAGCTTTCCGGGAAGGCATCAATTCTCAATGCCCGTTCCATCGTCTCAACATCGGTCTTATCCGCGACCCATACGCGAACAATGTCTGTAACCGTCACCTTATTTTTCTCGCGGGAGAGTATCTCGATGCCGTCGCCGGCACCCAACTCGCCCGTTTTCGTAACCGCGAGATAAAAGCCGCTTCGACGACTCTGCAGAAATCGCCGCAATATATCCTTCCGACCGAAACGTATGCCGAGTTTGTAGCACGGCATGCGCGGCTCGGTGACGACAAACTCCGTCGTTCCGATCCGGAGTTTGTCTCCAATGAATACCTCGGTTTCCAGCGATCCTTCGGTGGTCAGGTTCTCTCCGAATTGAGAATCGCCCAGCTCCCTTTCCGGCAGCTCTTTTCGCCAATATTCGTAATGTTCGCCGGGATAGACATAGACCGCCTTGCTCCATCCGCCGTGCACTGTGAGGTCGGCCTGGGCATCGCCCTCGAGATTCAGTTCATTCACTCTTACGCGTCCGTCGAGGGGGTGTTTAAATATCGCGGTTGTCACGAATCCTTCGTTATCGGTTTCCACTGTCTGCGGCAGCCCGACCGAAACGGCGATAAGCTTCATAATGAGCGAATATATCGATTTTGCCCCCGGGCAACAAGATTGGGCAACACCGGTCTATATTTGTTAAGATGTTCGCCGGGATTCGCACGTCCCGATCCAAAACACATTATGTTCAGTGATAACTTCAGGCGCGGCGAAGGAAAAGGAAACGGAAAGACCGGTTCGAAAGCGGTCTCGAAGATAGCCGATCTCGGCTGGAAAGCGTTTCAGGCCTTCAATAAGGCGATTCCCGAGGGACAGTCGATCCAGCCATCATGGGCGGCCGAACCGCTGTTGAAATCATACGAACGGACGGCACCGCCGCTCGGATTTCCGCGTGAGACCGACAGCTTGTGTCCTTCATGCGTAAAGTCTGTCCGCAACGGCGTGATCTCCGGCGATATTCCCTTGAACATTTTGATGGATTCGCATCCGGGTGAGATCAAGGCGCAGATCGTCGAGGAAAACGGCCAGGTGTTGATGCGAAAGACCTGCACGACGCACGGCGAGTTTGTTGACGTTCTCGCGACTGACTCCGCTTTTCTTAACCGCATCGAATCGCTTTTTTACGGACGCGATTTCAAAGCCGCCGAGGACAAGCACGTACATCATCACGGTACGAGCGATATCAAGTTCGGCCGCGGTGCTGTTTTGACGGTCGACCTTACAAACCGATGCAACATGATGTGCAATCCGTGCTTCATGGACGCGAATCAGGTGGGCTACGTTCATGAGCCGACATTCGAAGATACGAAAGCGATTCTCGATCGTGC
>JBBKXD010000140.1:0-2752 GCA_037969295.1 Pyrinomonadaceae bacterium
TCGAGATCGAATCCGAGTATGAGGATCGCCGGCATTGTTACGCCGACACCGAACGCGATGGACTCGCCGGCCGATCCAGTCGTCTGCACGATGTTGTGCTCGAGTATCGTCGCGTCGCGCGCTCCCATCTTCGACAGGATGCGGAACAGTGTGATCGATATGACCGCGACAGGTATCGACGCCGAAACGGTAAGGCCGACCTTTAGCACAAGGTAAAGCGACGACGCGCCGAAGATGATGCCAAGAAGCGTACCGACGATAACCGGCACTGGCGTCAGCTCGCGCAGCTTCGCTCCGTCCGGAATGTAAGGCTTAAAATTCTCGAGAAAAGGGTTTTTCATCCAAAAAAAGGCCTCCTGATTGTTTCTCGTGCTCTCACCGCATCCGGGCTGATTGCGGCGTATGTCTTTACGATGCAGTTCGTTCGGGGAAAGTTCTGCATTGCAATTTACATTGGTAAAGCGAAAAAGGCAAAAGAGAATAGCGGGGGCGAGCCCTTCTTGTCAGAACCGCGAGCGGTAGCGACCGGGTGACCCGATTACCGATGTTGGATCTGAGATTGCGGATTGTTTTGCTGCGAAACTCAATCTGACATCCGAATTCCGCAATCCAAAATGGGGAGGCCCGGTCGCTATCGCTCCCGGTTCTGACTCGTGCCGCATAGTTGGTTTTTAATAACGGCACTAATCATGGCCAACCGAAACATGAACTTTCACTCTGCGTCACTCCGTCACGGCGGTTTACTTCTTGTGCTGGCGATAGCGGTCGGCGCCCAGATCCCCGCGCCGAAAGATGTCATCGGATTCACACCCGGCGACGATCGTAAGCTCGCGAGCTGGGCGAGCATCGTCGATTACTTCAAGAAGCTCGACGCTGCGAGTGACCGTGTGACGTTCGAGGAGATCGGGAAGACGACGATGGGTGCCCCGTTCGTATATGCGACTATCAGCTCGCCGGCGAATCTTAGAGATCTCGAAAAGTACAAACAGATCAACGACAAGCTTGCAGATCCTCGCACCTTCAAATCAAATGACGCAGTCGCGAAAAGGTTAATAGCCGAAGGCAAAACCATCGTCCTCATCACCTGCGGGATCCATTCAACCGAGGTAGGATCGACGCTCTCAAGCATGCTGATCGCGCATCGATTAGCGAGCAGCAACGATCCCGAGATCAAGAACATCCTCGACAACACGATCATCCTTCTCGTCCCGTCGCTCAATCCTGACGGCGTCGATATCGTCAAGAACTGGTACGGCAAAACACTCGGGACAAAATTCGAAGGCACCGATCCGCCCGAGCTCTATCACAAGTACGTCGGCCACGATAACAATCGCGACTGGTACGCGTTCACACAGGTCGAGACGCAGCTCACGGTCGATAAAATTCACAACGTCTGGCATCCGCAGATCGTCCATGATATTCATCAGCAAGGCGCGAATGGCTCGCGTCTTTTCCTGCCGCCGTACCTGCAGCCGGTCGAACCGAATGTCCCGAAGCAGATCGTCGAGGGCTACACCGAGCTCGGCAACTATATGGCGAAGACGATGCGTGACGCGGGGTATCAGGGGATCACGACGAACTCGACATACGACGCGTGGACTCCGGCTCGAGCATATTCGCACTATCACGGCGGCGTGCGCATTCTCAGCGAGACAGCGTCGGCGAAATTAGCGACGCCGATCACAGTGAAATTTGAAGATCTACGCGGCAGTCAAGGCTACGACGCGAAAAAAGAATCGCCGAACTTCGGTCCAGTGTGGAAAGGCGGTGAGTGGAAACTCCGCAATATCACCGACTACATGACGACCGCTGCGTTCGCGCTTTTGAATCATGCGGCAGACAATCGCGAGCGATGGTTGTCGAGGTTTTATGAGATCGGGAAGGAAGCGGTGCGGCCGAGAAAGAATGGGGAGTTGTGGGGTTTTCTGATCAAATCAGATTCTTCGCACACCAGCTATTACTTGGAAAGAGTTCTCCAGCGCGCCGGACTTGAAGTAGCTTACACGAAGGCCAATCGTAAATTGCTAGGTTATGCAGCACCGGAGTTTCTCGATCCGCAGGAGGCGATAATCCGCCTGGATCAGCCATACGGGGATTTTGCCAAGGCGCTTCTCGAAGCTCAGCATTATCCCGACTTGCAGGATGAAAATGGCGATCCGATCCCGCCCTACGACGTTACGGCTCACACGCTTCCTTTATTAATGAACGTCGCAGTTGAACCGATCTACCGAGCGATCAATAAAACGCCGATCCTTGTTAGGCGGCTTGAATTGCTTTACGGCAAAGGCCCGCCGAATACAAAATTGGGTGTTTATAAGTCATACAATGCTTCAATAGACGCCGGTTGGACACGCTGGGCCGTCCTTAACGATGCGAATTTCCATTTCGATCAAAGGTTGACGTGTGAAGGCAGGGCAGGGTGTAATCTCTTCTCACCCGAAAACAGAGAAATTAGAACCGCGGATCTATCCGCCAAATTCGATGCAATCATCTTCCCCGACCAATCGCCCAACCAGATCCTAAACGGCTATGCGAAAGGCTCGATGCCGGATGAGTACACGGGCGGCGTGGGGAAGGAAGGCGTCGAGAATCTGCGCAAGTTTGTCGACGCCGGCGGGACGCTCGTGTTTCTAAACCGCGCATCGGACTTCGCGATCGAGCAATTCAATCTTCCGGTACGTGATGTCACACGCGGACTGAATCGAAAAGACTTTTTCATCCCCGGCTCGATCCTCCGCACCGAGCTCGACAC
>JBBKXD010000141.1:0-19283 GCA_037969295.1 Pyrinomonadaceae bacterium
TCGCCGTACATACATATCGGCGGCGACGAGGTCCTGAAAGATCATTGGAAGGAATCGGCATTCGTTCAGGAGTTGAAGAAAAAAGAGAACCTGAAAGACGAGCACGAGGTTCAGAGCTATTTCGTCCGCCGCATCGAAAAGTTCATCAACTCAAAAGGAAAAAAGATTATCGGATGGGATGAGATCCTCGAGGGCGGTCTTGCGCCGAACGCGACGGTAATGAGTTGGCGCGGGATGAAGGGCGGAATCGAGGCGGCGAAATCGAAGCACGATGTGATCATGACGCCGACCGACTACGCCTATTTCGATTATGGTCAGGGTGATCCGGCTTATGAGCCTTTGAATATCGGAAGCTACGTGCCGCTCGCAAAAGTCTACTCGTTCGATCCGGTGCCCAAAGAGCTGACGCCGGAAGAAGCGAAATACATCATCGGCGGGCAGGGAAATATCTGGACGGAATATATGCCAACGTCGTCCCAGGTCGAGTACATGGCATTCCCGCGGATGTTGGCATTGGCTGAAGTTCTCTGGTCGCGTCCCGAAGATCGGGATTTCGGCGATTTTCAGCGAAGGCTTGCGGCGCATCTGCCACGATTGGACGCCCATGGTGTGAACTATCGAATACCGGAACCGGACGGTCTCGGTAATCTGATCACCCAAGATGAAAAGGTAAAAATCGAGCTTCGACCGGCCGCGGGAACGCGCGTGCATTACACGATCGACGGCACGCCGCCTGACGAGAAATCGACGGTTTACATGCGGCCGATCGAGATAGAATTGAAAGAACGCGAGGCCGTGACGCTAAAGACGGTCGTCGCAAACGCCGCCGGACGAACCAGCTCGGTCTATGCGGCGACGATAGTTCGCGACCGCATGCGCGAACCCGTGGAACTTACCGACGCGAAGCCAGGGATGTCGTACGAACTCTTCATTCCGCGCGGCGATATGTCAGGTGAAGGTGAACGAAAAAGCGGCGAGACGAGATCTATCTTCCTGAATCAGTTCGCAAATCAGGGTGTCGATCTGAAGCAGCCCTTCGCCGTGACTTACGATGGATATTTTCGCGCACCGACCGACGGAGTTTATGAATTGCAGGTTGACGCGACGTGGGATACGACCGTTGTTTTATCGGGTGAGATGGTCATCGACGTTGCGGGAACGAAAGACAGGAAAGTGCGTTCCGCGATCATTCCTTTGAGGGCCGGTCTTCATCGAATTTCGATCCGGTACGGCCATCGCGGCGGCGATGCGGCGTTTAGATTTAGGTACGGCATAAAAGGGCAAGGGCTTAGACAGGCGGGCGGCGGAGAGTTTGTGCATTGATGCTAAGAGCGGGCATAGCGTACCGGCAAGGTGGGAATCCGTGGATATTGGTTGACGAGATTAGCAGCTAGGGCGGACCGCCAGCACAATTCCCAAGTCGGGAAGTGTGCGTGGCGTCGATAAATTAAGGTGGACGGATTAGCAGTCCGTCCTACTTTTTTTCGTAGAGGTCCTTTCGCGCAAAACCACTCCTTTTTACCTTCCGGATCGCTGTGCGAAGGTCACTATCCAGCTTAGTTAGCCAACGGAGAAACTTTTGCTCCGGCCGGGCCATGAAATAAGTAACGTGTGTTGTTTCATAACCATTCGGAGAATGAGGTGAGAAATAGTAGTTAGAGACACAGCGACGCGTGCCTTCGGACTTCACCCTGTTTACTGAATGCCAGGATTTTTCGTGGGTTGACATCAGGACAAGCCGGTTGAAGACGCTCGGTATCTCTACCGGTCGTGTGACATTTTCATCCCAAAGCTCGAGGTTTCCACCGTTCTCTGCCTTCCAACCGGGCGTGACGTAATAAAGCAGATTCAGCACGCGGTAATTCTCCTGGTCGCCGTCATGAGAATTATCGATGTGCGGATTGAGAAAGTGACCCTGAGCCATGGCACTGATGCCGCCGGCGTAGAGATGGGGATCGCCCACCGCGTCCTTGAGGCCCGTCAGTTCGGTGATCTTCCGGATTACGCGCTCGTCCTGAAATGCAAAGGTGATGTCCTCGATGATGGGCTCGAACTTATCCAGCGCTTTAGAGGCGTACTTTTTCTCGCGAAAGCTGTTGAGCAAACGCATATCGTCCACGGGTGGAAACTCAGCCGCGATCCTCATCGCGATTTCGCCCGGCAGCAGATCGTCAAGGACACAAAAGCGTGTCGGGATTCCAGTGTCCGACTGAAAATCCTGCCTTATCGTGTCCGAACTCCGCTCAAGGCGTTCGAGTATGAAATTTACAAGTTGCTCTCGCATAATCTCGACTTTGTTAAAAGTTAGCGCAGTTTCTTCGAAAACAAAAAATGACAACCGCGACCTGGGTTCTTCAACTTCCGGGGAAATACCCCGGTCGCTGCCGCTCCCGGTTCTTTCTTTTGTTATCCTCTCTCCGTGTTCGAAAATCGCAGCACCGAGCTTGAACGGATCGATACCGGCGACTACACGCCAGAGGAATACGTCACGTTCCTGCGCGAGATCGCGTTCATTAATCGTTATGTCGGTGACAAGCGGGCCCTGCGAAAAACCTTGCTTGCCGAGATCGTGGGAAAAGATCTGCGAGAATTTTCCGTTCTCGACGTTGGCTGCGGCTCAGGCGAGCTACTGAGGATTATCGCGGAGTTCGCCGTGAAGTCGGGACGCGATGCAAAGCTGTCAGGCATCGATCTCGATCCTATCTCGTCCGCAACCACCCGATCAGAATCGCACGAGTTTCCCGAGATCACTTCCGTCCGCGGCGACGCCTTTCAATTGCCGTTCGCCGAAGGAGCGTTCGACTACGCGATCTCGTCATTATTTTTTCATCATCTCACCGACGAACAGATCCCGAACGTTTTGAAAGAAATGTCTCGCGTTTCCCGACGCGGAATATTCGTGATCGATCTTCATCGTGATCCCGTGGCGTATCTCGGCTACAAAATATTTTGCGCTGTTTTTCGAATCTCCGAACTCGTCAGGCACGACGGTTCGTTGTCGATCAGGAAGGGATTTCGGGCGGGTGAATTGCGCGCGTTGGGTGTAATAGCGGGACTCAGTAATTGTGATGATGTGCACGTCTCACCCGGAAGAGTGGTCCTGAAGTCCGATAGGTTAGAGCGGGGACAAGCCCGCCTTCCGGACCTGTAAACGTGGTCGGGTCGGCGTCGTAGATCATACTCGTTTTGTAACCTAGCGGTTGTGATCCATTCGCAGGTCGGGGAGGCGGGTTTGCCCCCGCTGCTTCTGTCTCTGCTACTCCATCTTCCTCAACCTCAATCGCAACGCCTGGAGCTTGATGAAACCTTCCGCGTCGTGTTGATCATATGCACCCGCGTCATCCTCAAACGTCACGACGCGTTCGCGATAGAGCGAGTTCGGCGACTTGCGGCCCGTCACTATGACGTTGCCTTTGTAGAGCTTTACGCGAACATCGCCTGAGACGGTTTCCTGCGTCTGTTCGATCATCGAGCGGAGGATCTCGAATTCGGGTGCGAACCAGAATCCGTAATAGACCGACTCCGCGAATTTTGTCCCGAGCGAATCGCGAAGCCGCATCACTTCACGATCCATCGTGATCGACTCGAGCGCGCGGTGCGCGGTCTGCAGTATCGTCACGCCCGGCGTCTCATAGATACCTCGCGACTTCATACCGACGAATCGATTCTCTACGAGATCGACACGTCCGATGCCGTGCTCGCCGCCTAGATGATTGAGCTTCGACAACATATCGACGGCCCCGTACTTCTCGCCGTCGATCGCGACCGGTTCGCCTTTCTCAAATGTAAGGACAATTTCCTGCGCCGTGTCCGACGCTTTCTCCGGCGATTTTGTAAGAAGGAAAATATTTTCAGGCGGCGCGGTCCACGGGTCTTCGAGAATGCCGCCCTCGTACGAGACGTGCATTAGGTTTCGATCCATCGAATACGGCTTCTCGGCCGTCGCGGTGACGGGAATTCCATGCTTTTCGCAGTACGCGATCAGGTCGGCGCGGCCTTTGAATTCCCAGTGCCGCCACGGAGCGACGACCTTGATATCCGGCTGAAGCGCATAATACGTCAGCTCAAAACGCACCTGATCGTTGCCTTTTCCGGTTGCTCCGTGTGCGACTGCATCCGCACCTTCTCTCTGTGCGATCTCGATCTGACGCTTCGCGATCACCGGACGCGCGAGCGACGTTCCGAGAAGGTATACGCCTTCGTAAAGTGCATTCGCCTTGACCGCCGTCCAGACGAAATCCTTTACGAATTCTTCGCGAAGGTCCTCGACATACAGCTTCGACGCACCGGTCGCCTTTGCCTTTTCTTCAAGGCCGGTCAGCTCATCTCCCTGCCCCACATCGGCGCAGTAACATATGACCTCGCAGTTATAAGTTTCTTTTAACCAGAGCAGCATCGCGGACGTATCGAGCCCACCGGAATATGCCAGAACGACTTTATTAATTTTTTTCACAGTAATTTACGGATAAACAAAAACACCGGCAATGTCAAAATCAGCCGGGCGTAAATCGGTTTTCGGATATACTTTCTGAACGCGAGCAAATGAAATGAAAGAGATAGATGCGTACCTCTACAACGCGAAGGGCCATGACGAAGAGATAAGCCTCGATGAGATCGAGGTAGACAAACTAAAGGAGAACCAGCTCCTTTGGGTCAATGTGCGCCGGCGTGACGAAACACTGCTTAGCAAAGTAGCCTCCACACTGAAGGTCGAGAACATTCCCTGCAAGACGGTCGTCAATGACTCGGGCCCGCTCGACATAGATCGCTTCGAAACGTTTTTCAGATTTTGTGTCGATTCCGTCGTCACCGAAAAGAACTCTCCTGCCCGCCGGCTAAGAATCGATTACATCGTCGGAAAGAATTTTATTGTCACTGTTCACGAAGGCGAGGTTGAATACTTCGCGGCGTTTCGCAACCGAGAAAAAGGAGAGACGCCGCTCGGTGAGCTCGAGGCCGAGAGCTTTCTATCGACACTTCTCGACCTTAATATCGTTTCGTATTTTAGTGCGATCGATGAGATAGAGAGGCGTGTCGACGAGGCCGACGAGCTAATATTGAAAAGGGACCTAGAGACGGAAGGTTTCTTGAAGGAGATGGTCGGTCTTCGCCGTGACGTATCGCAGCTAAGACGGTGGTTAACGCCGCATCGAGAAATATTCTATTCGTTATCGCGTGCCGACTTTCATCAGGTCGCCGAGTCGAATTCCTCTGAGCAGTACAAGATGCTAGGCCAGCATTTTGAGAACGCCGTTGATGCTGTTGAGAATGCGCGTGCCCTGGTCCTCAGTGTGTTTGATCTGTATGCGACTAAGTCGGCGCAGATGACGAACGTCTTTGTCCAGAGGCTGACGTTTCTGACTTTGCTGACGGGATCGTTGGCGGTGATCGCCGGAATACTCGGAATGAATTTTAAGGCCGATATTTTCGACACTAGGAACGGCTTTTGGATAACTGTTGTGGGCCTCACCGTCGTCGGGATCGCCCTCACGATTTACGCGAGATTTAAGCGATGGGTCTAACTAGATGACGAATACCAAGAATCTCTGGGGTGGCAGATTTACAGAAGCGCCCGACGAAACATTCGCTGAATTTAATAATTCATTTCGGTTTGACCGACGTCTGTTTGCAGCCGACGTTCGCGCCAGCGCGGCGCATGCCATCGGGCTTGAGAACGCAGGTGTGTTGACGAGCGGCGAGGGCGACACGATAAAAAGTGCGCTCAACGCTTTGTTGGAGAGTTCCAAGGGCGGGCCTGGGTTTTTTGATAGCGATGCCGAAGACGTTCATTCGTTTATCGAATCAAAGCTCGTCGACCTTATCGGTGACACCGGAAAAAAACTGCACACCGGGCGAAGCCGGAACGATCAAGTTGCAACGGCATTTCGCATTTGGCTGCGCGAAGAGATCGACGCGATCACCGAAACCACCGCCGCGCTCGGCCGCAGTCTGCTCGACGTTGCCGAGCGACACGCGACCGCCATTCTTCCCGGTTACACACATCTCCAGCGTGCACAACCCATACTCTGGCCACACTGGTGTCTCGCGTACTTTGAAATGTTGACACGCGATCGTGAGCGGCTTGCCGACGTTCGCAAACGCGTTAACGTCATGCCGCTCGGGTCCGCGGCACTTGCCGGGACAAGCTTCCCGATAGATCGCGAAGCGGTCGCTCAGGAGCTCGGGTTCGAAGCGGTGTCGCACAACAGTCTCGATGCGGTTTCGGATCGCGATTTCGCGGTCGAGTTCGTCGGCGCAAGCGCGATCGTAATGGTCCACCTGTCGCGAATGGCCGAAGATCTGATCTTGTATTGCTCAACCGAATTTGGGTTTGTCAGCCTCAGCGATGCGGTCTCGACCGGATCCAGCCTGATGCCGCAGAAGAAAAATCCGGATGCACTCGAACTGATCCGCGGGAAAGCGGGACGCGTTTTCGGTCATCATGCGGCGCTGCTCGCGACGATGAAAGGCCTGCCGCTGGCCTACAACAAGGACATGCAGGAAGACAAAGAAGCCGTGTTCGATACGGTCGATACGCTGCGGTCGTGCCTGCGAGTTAGCGCCATCGTTCTCGACAATCTAACCGTCGATGAATCGCGAATGCGTGAAGCGGCGTCGCGTGGATTTCTGAATGCTACCGAACTCGCCGATTATCTCGTCCGGAAGGGCGTTCCGTTTCGTACGGCCCACGATGCGGTTGGCAAGGCGGTGTTGTTCGCCGCAGAAAATGATCGCGAACTAAACGAGTTGACGATTGAAGAATTTCGTCAATTCTCGAGCTCCATCGACGACGATGTCGCGGACGCGCTCGATCTCGAGAGTGCCGTCGATTCCAAGTCGCAAACCGGCGGTACCTCCCGGACACGCGTCGCCGAGGCTTTGAAAGAAGCGCGGCGTTCACTGGACGACCCCCGGTGAATACCAGATCGAGCGAGCAGAATAGGTTCGGCCATGCACAAATTCGTACGCAGCTTGATCACCGAATGGAGAAAACTCGATCTGCCGTTTGCGGGCGAGACCGTTATCATTGCGGTCTCGGGCGGGGCGGATTCGATGAGTTTGTTGATCGCGGCTCACGATCTTGCAAAACGAAAAAAGCTTACGCACCGGATGATCGTCGCGCATTTCAACCATAAGCTGCGCGGAACCGAAAGCGATGCAGACGAACGTTTCGTCTCAGAACAGGCTGTGCGTTTCGGCTTCGAATTTATTTCCGGATCAGGACCACTCAAAAAGAAGGACAACCTCGAACAGGCGGCGCGAAATGCGCGTTACGAATTTCTTTCGAGGATCGCGTCTGAAAACGACGCTCTTGCCGTACTTGTTGCGCATACGCAAAACGATCAGGCGGAAACACTTTTGTTTAATTTGATTCGGGGCAGTGGGCCGGACGGCCTTGCCGGCATGAGGCAGGTCAGGGAACTGAAAGACGACATCCTTTTGGTTCGCCCGTTACTGTCTTGGGCAAGCCGGACCGATACGGAAGCGTTTTGTCGCGACAACGAAGTGTTATATCGCTCGGATCCGATGAACGAGGATGAAAAATACAGCCGTGTCCGGATTCGCCGGGATGTTATTCCGCGCCTGGCGGAGATCAACCCTAAAATTGTGGAAACGCTGGCCCGTACGGCGGACCTCATGCACCGATCTTCCGGCGATATTACCCTCAGCGGGGAAGACGGCGACCGGGGAAATCTCATCATAAAGGACCTTAATACTCTGCAAAGGGCGGATCTATACTCCACGCTTCGCGCCTGGCTCCGAACGAAACGAGGCAGCCTTCGGTCCTTGCAACTGAAACATGTCGAAGCAATCGAGCGTTTGATCTTGAGTCGAAAGAGCGGAAATACGGTGGAATTACCGGGCGGCGGACGGATCGTGAAGCATGGAGGAGCCCTCCGATTCACGAACATAAAGGTTGAAAAATGACGGTTCGGGAACTACAATCAACGATTGGTGTTCCGGTGTGCCCGAGCTACGATTTCCGGGAACAACTCCGGTTGCGGAACATTCATCCAAACGCTTTGGCAAAGAGCTTTCGTGGGTGAAAGTTGATTTTGGAGGCTATAAATTGAGTTCTAAAGCAAAACAGGTTCTGTTGTGGTTGGTGATAATCTCCGGCGCGCTTTCGTTTGTCTGGTTTCTGCAAGGCCGGCAGACAAAGGCGCCTCAGGACCTGAGCATCGACATGGCTGTCACTCGGATCGAGAACAAAGAGTTTAAAGAGGCTTTGTTCAAGCAATCAGCCGTCGAATTTACCGATCTCAGCGGCAACAAGTTCCTCACGAAGATCGGCAGCGATCCGACGCGGGAACTGCTGACGACTACGGTTAACGACTTTAATAAACAGAATCAGAGTTCGCGGATATTGACGAATGAGGAAGAAGCCTCGAACGGTCTTGGATGGCTGATCCTTATTCAGGCTCTTCCGTTCCTTCTGCTGATCGGATTCCTGGCATTTACGCTCCGCCAAATGCAGGCGGGCGGCAATAAGGCGTTAAGCTTCGGTAAATCCAAAGCCAAGCTTCTCAACAACCAGCAGAAACGCGTCACGTTCAAGGACGTCGCCGGAGTTGACGAGCCCAAGGAAGAACTGCAGGAAATAATCGAGTTTCTAAAGGACCCGCAAAAGTTTCAAAAACTCGGCGGTAAGATTCCGAAGGGCGTTCTGATGATGGGACCTCCGGGAACGGGTAAGACACTGCTGGCGAAAGCCGTCGCAGGCGAAGCCAACGTTCCGTTCTTCTCAATCTCGGGTTCGGACTTTGTCGAAATGTTCGTCGGTGTCGGTGCGAGCCGTGTCCGCGATCTGTTCGAACAGGGAAAGAAAAATGCACCGTGCATTATCTTTATCGACGAGATCGACGCTGTCGGTCGCCATCGCGGTGCCGGCCTTGGCGGCGGACACGACGAACGTGAGCAGACATTGAACCAGCTTCTCGTCGAAATGGATGGTTTCGAATCGAACGACGGCGTCATCCTGATGGCTTCGACCAACAGGCCGGACGTACTCGATCCGGCATTGCTTCGACCCGGCCGTTTCGATCGGCAGGTTGTCGTTTCATATCCGGACGTCCGCGGCCGTGAAGGAATTCTAAAGGTCCATACACGCAAGATACCGCTCGATGAAAATGTCGAGATCAATATCATCGCTCGCGGAACACCGGGCTTTACAGGTGCGGATCTTGCGAATCTGGTTAACGAAGCGGCGTTGATCGCTGCTCGCCAGAACAAGAAGGTTGTTACGTTGAACGATCTCGAATTCGCGAAAGACAAAGTTTTGATGGGACCCGAGCGTCGTAGCATGGTCATCTCCGATAAGGAGAAGCGACTGACTGCGATTCACGAAGCCGGCCACGCGCTGGTCGGAATGAACATTCCGGAAAGCGATCCGGTACACAAGGTAACGATCGTTCCGCGCGGACGCGCACTTGGTGTCACGTTCTTTTTGCCTGAGGCTGACGTGCTGGGTAGAACTAAGGAAGAGCTCGAGGCGATGATCGCGAACTCGATGGGCGGACGCATTGCCGAAGAACTGTTTATCGGCCGCGTCACGACGGGTGCATCGAACGATATCGAAAAAGCGACCGAGCTTGCCCGTGCGATGGTTTGCCAGTACGGTATGTCGGATCTCGGCCCGCTCGCGTTCGGTAAGAAAGAAGAGCAGATCTTTCTCGGCCGCGAGATCGCACAGCATCGCGACTTCTCTGAAGACACGGCCATTAAGATCGATCTCGAAGTGAAACGGATCGTTTCAGAGCAGTATGTTCGTGCGACAAAGATCCTCGAGGATAACCGTGAATCGATGGGGCGTCTTGTCGAAGCATTGCTCGAGCATGAATCGCTCGACAGCGCGCAGATGCGTCGCGTGATCGCCGGCCTGCCGATCGACGGAGCAGATCCCGAACCGATTGCGAAAGACGACGATGGTACGCCCGAGGCCGAAGAGACGAAGAGCCGATTTAAGAAACCCATACTTCCGCCGATAACGCCGAACAATCCGGCGACGGCGTAAATAAAGTGAAAAAGTGAAAAAGTGAAAAAGTGAAAGGGGGAAAGTTTTTGGCTTTCCCCCTTTCACTTTTCACATCTCATTTTTCCGCCCCTCCCTCCTTTTTTCTACTTTTTCACCCTTTCACTTTTTCACTTTTTCACTTTAGGTCTATGTACTGGCAAACATCCCGTCGACAGATCTCTCTCGATCGTCCGCTCGTCATGGCGATCCTGAATGTCACGCCTGATAGTTTCTCGGACGGGGGAAAGTTCGGTAGCGTCGACGACGCGATTCGACATGCTGAGACATTCATAGCCGACGGCGCGGACATAATTGACATTGGCGGGGAATCGACCCGCCCAGGGAGCTCACGCGTGTCGGTTGATGAGGAAAGTCGTCGTGTTATCCCCGTGATCGAAGTGATCGCGAAACGATTCGATGTGGCGATCTCTGTAGATACGAGCAAGTCGGAAGTTGCCGATCGGGCGATTGCCGCCGGCGCCGAGATCATCAACGACATCTCGGGGTTAAGATTTGATGAGAAGATCGGCGAAGTCGCCGCGAAGTACAAGACAGGTTTGATCCTGATGCATTCGCGAGGTGACTTTGAGGCGCTGCATTCACAGCCGGCGGTTGGGAATATTCTTCACGAAGTCTCGACCGGTTTTCGAACAGCGATCACAAAGGCGAAAACCTTCGGCGTTGCAGATGAGAACATCGTACTTGATGTGGGAATCGGATTTGGCAAGACGCAGGAGCAGAACTTAGAATTGCTGGCCAAACTTGATAAACTCACCGCGGAGTTTCTAAATTATCCAATGTTGGTCGGAACGTCCAGAAAGTCTTTCATCGGGAAACTTCTCGACGACGCGCCGGTTGACGAGCGGCTTGCAGGCTCGCTTGCCACGGCCGCGATCGCGATTTGGAATGGAGCGAAGATCGTTCGGGTTCACGATGTCAAAGAGACTGTCGAGATGGTAAAGGTTGTCGAGGCGCTCAAGGATCAGTTATGAAATTTGTTCGAGTCTTGTTAGTGTTCGTCACCTTCCTTGCTGTGTCCGGATTTACCGAATGCTACAAACCGGTAACAAATTCGGGCCTGCCAAAAAATATCCGGAAGATCGCGGTGCCGGCGTTTCAGACCGAAGCACGCGGGCTGCGGTATCGCGTCGGCTCGCGATTTACCGAAGCGGTTTCACGCGAGATCATACGACGCGGCAACGGGCTGACGGTGCAGGGCTCGATCGATGGAGCCGACGCCGTTGTCGAAGGTACGATCCGGGATTTTAGCTTCTCCGGCGTTTTGCTCGATCGTGAAGGCCGTGCCCGTGTGTATGAGATCACGATCATCGCGGCGGTGACGATCCGCGATTTGAAAGAAGACAAAATCCTTTACGACAATCAGAATTTCATCTTCCGCGACTCGTTCGAGTTTTCGTCGGATCCGCGTTCGTTCTTTAATGAAGAAGACCCGGCGGTCGAACGCATCGCCCGTGCATTTTCAGAGTCTGTCGTGTCAGCCATCGTCAATGGCCTCGGCGTAAAGGAAGACAAGAAATAAAGATGGCGATCCTCAAGCGTGAAGATCTTTGGAACACACTAAAGAAACGCGAGTTCGCTCCCGTCTACGTACTCTTCGGTCCCGAAACCTATCTCCGCGATATTGCCGTCAAGACTATCTGTGATCGCAGCTTCACAGACGGCGATGCGCGCGACTTTAATGAAACGGCCTTCAGCCTAAATGTCGAGGGCAATCTTCGCGGTGCGCTCGCGGCGGCTGAGCAACTGCCGATGATGGCGAGCCGACGCGTGATCCTCGTGACGGACGTACGCGTCTCGTCAACCACAACGCGTGACACGCTCCGCGAGGACGACGAAGCCGCGCTCGAAGCCTTTCTGAAACGACCCGTCGACACCACTGTCGTGATCTTTGTTGCTGAAGAATTCGACAAGCGTCGCAGGATGGCAAAACTTCTTACCGACAATGCGACCGCCGTCGAGTTTACGCAATTGAAAGATGCCGAGCTCGCGAAATGGGCGCGGGAAAAGATCAAGGATGCGGGTTCCGAGATCGACGAACGCGGACTCCGCGAGCTTATCGCCCTGGTCGGGCCCGACGTTAGACGGCTCACGATCGAGAGCAGCAAACTTTCAACCGCGGCTCTGCCGGACCGGACGATTTCAAGCGAGCTTATCGAATCGCTTGTTGCGAACTCGCGTGAGGTATCAAATTTTGATCTCACGGATCATTTATTCGCCGGGCGAAAAGGCGAAGCTCTAAAGACCTTGAATAAGATCCTCGACGACGGAGGCGAGCCGCTTGCGCTGCTCGGCCTGATCTCATACAACGTTCGACGTCTGCTGATGGCGAATGAGGCGATGGCGCAGGGCGTTGATCGCGGAGAGGTCGCACGGATCGCCAAACTTCGTTACAGCGATCAGGAAACGTTTCTCGCATCGGCGAGGCGCACAGACCCGCACAAACTCTTGCGGGCGATTCGACGGTTGGCGGAGGTCGATCTGGCGATCAAGACATCGATCGGCGGCAGCGGTCCCGCGGGCTCCCGAATGCAGATCGAAATGTTGGTGGCCGAGCTCGCCAGTCTTTAAGAGCAGAAGCAGAAGCAGAAGCAGAAAGCAAAAGGCAGAGGGCAGAAGGCAGAAGGCAGAAGGCAGAAGGCAGAAGGCAGAAGGCAAAAGGCAGAAGGCAGATAGCAAAAGGCAGAAGGCAGAATGCCGTGTTCGGGCGACGTGTCTTCTGCTTTCTGCTTTCTGCCTTCTGCTTTCTGCTTTCTGCTTTTTCTTCTTCTGTAACTCTGAAGATTGTAGGGGCAGCAACTGTGGCTGCCCGAGGAAGTCTTGCCCGGGAAAGGAAGACGGACCGGGCCGAGCCCTGCCCCTACAATTTTTTCGGCAACGTTTGTTGTCGAAAAACCGGTTGCTTGTCGGTTTGTTAGATCGGCTCAACGCCGAGACCTTTGTTCAGGTAGTGATATAAATCGTTGAAATCAAGGACCGCGCGGTTCAGGATCAGCGGCAGCTGCGGAATGTCAGCGGTGTTTACGATAAGGTTCAGATTTCGGAGAAAAGCTTCGTGGGCGTTCATTGTGGTCCCGCCATCCTCAAGTGAGACGAGGAACAATCGCCGCCGCTCAGATGAATACATCGTGTTCGCTTTCTGTTGAAGTATGGCCGCACCGCCGAACTCGGATGCAAAGTCGGGGGAGAAAACAACGATTTCGGTTTTGCCTTCGCGAAGCCTCTCATTCGCCTGCGCCGGAGTCACGGCGAGATACACGCGGTAGCCGGCCTCGGACATCAGCTTTGCGACCTCGTCCTTTTTCTCGCCAAGGCAAAGAAGCACGCGTCGGGGGCGCTCTCTTTCGTCGTCATCCTTATCGAGCGCGGTCTTTCCGGTCTGCAACGCGGACAACAGAGACCGAAGCGCGGTGTTTATCTCAAACTCCGACTGCTTTTCGGCGAACTGCAGGGCTCCTTGTTCAGTTGCCGGAGCAGGCTTGTTTGCTTCGAGCTGCTGGACGGTTGAAGATCCCTGGCCTTTCGCGTCCTTGTTTGCCCGCAGCATGTTCTGACATCGCGGGCATCGGACAGTGAAGTTCCCGCTCGGAATCTTTGATTCGTCCAGTTGGAGTGAGACTGAGCAGTTGTCGCAGCGAATAATCATTTGTTTAGTTCGTGGTTGGTTGATCGTGGTTCGTGGGGAAAAGTATTTTAGAGACGAAGGCAGTTTTTGGTTCGAGCCCACGAACGGCGAACAACGAACTTACTCCATAAGATCAAGGACAGAGTTTGCGCTAGCAGGCGGAGCCGGCGGCGGTGCGAGCGGCTCGACATTCGGCTTGGGCTTACTCAAGTAATCCTCGGTCGATGCCAAGCCTTTGAGCTGAAGCAGAAGATTGTTCTGATTTGTCGCGTATGACAATCCGTCTTCGAGGGTTATGACTTTATCTTCGATCATCGTTCTGATGACCGAATCGAAATCCTGCATTCCGTCTATCTCGCCGTCGCGTATCGCGTCCAGGAGAGTCTTGCCTTCGCTCTCACCCTTTTCAATATACTCACGGGTCCGCGGGTTGGAGCGCAATATTTCGACCGCGGCTATACGGCCCTTGCCGTCCGCTCGCGGGATCAGCCTCTGTGAAACAATATAGCGGAATGTCTGAGCGAGCCGTGTACGAATAATTCTCTCTTCGTTCTTTGGGTAAAGACCGATGATGCGATCGATCGTCTTCGATGCATCGATAGTATGAAGCGTCGACAAAACAAGGTGTCCGGTCTCGGCCGCTTCGAGCGCGATCTCGGCGGTCTCGAGATCACGCATCTCACCGACGAGTATCACTTTCGGGGCCTGTCGTAATGCGGCCCGCAATGCCGAGGCGAAGTCCTTCGTATCGGCCCCGACTTCACGCTGATTGATCGTGCACTTCTTGTGATTGTGCAGAAATTCGATCGGGTCCTCGATCGTTACGATGTGATATGCCTTCGTCTCGTTGATGCGGTCGATGATCGCCGCGAGGGTTGAGCTTTTACCGGAACCGGTCGGGCCGGTCAAAAGCACGACACCGTTCCTTATGTTCGAGATTTCCGCGAGCTGCGCGGGAATATTCAGCGATTCGACACTCGGTATTTCGGTCGGGATGACACGCATGACGATCGAGTACGAATTTCGCTGCTGGAAAATATTTACGCGGAAGCGGCACTTCCCGGGAAGCGCGTAGCTCAGATCCGACGTCCGCGTCTTAGCCAGTTGAATGGCGGCTTCGGCGTTGTCGCGAAGGATAGACATCGCGATCATCTCCGTCTGATATGCCGACAACCGGCCCAACCCGAGCGGCGTCGAGGGATAAAGCGTGCCGCTGATCTCGACCTGCGGTTTTTGACCGCACGAGAAGTTAAGGTCGCTGACATTGTCCGAGACAGACAACATCTGCTCAATAATGGGTGCTACATCAAGCAAACTCATTTGGGTGGATTTCTCCCGGAAAAGTTGTGAAAGACGGAAAGGAAAGACTTGAGCGAATGGAAGGGCCTGGGCGGGCAACCGTTTCTCCAACACGTATAGTACGCGACCGTTACGGGTAATGCAATATATTTTTTATAGATTTACAACATTGTTAGCCAGACCAAATTAGAGGTTTCGCAGTTCTCGCATCCGATCCGCGATGGTCGACGGGTCAGAAATAAGATCGCTGATCATGGCAACGCAATCGGCTCCGGCCGAAAGTACTGAGGCGGAATTGTCACGGCTGATCCCGCCGATCGCGACAATTGGAAAGTTTCTGTCCAGTTCGCGAACCGCGCACAGACCGTCGGGCCCGACCACCGGTTCGGCGTCGTCTTTCGTTGATGTCGCAAAGATCGGGCCGATCGCAATATAGTCGATGGGCATGGCAAGTGCGTCGCGAGCCTGCTCTAGTGAATGAGTTGAAAATCCGATTATCGCGGTTGGACCGAGCAGATCTCGGGCATGCCGGGGTGACAGATCGTCTTGTCCGAGGTGCACTCCGTCGGCGGCGGCAGCGAGCGCAATGTCGGTGCGGTCGTTGATAATTATCTTTACGTCCCGTTGATGCGCGTATCCGACTGCCTCGACGGCGGATCGATAGAACTCGCCCGCGGGCGCATATTTGTCACGAAGCTGGATCAGAGTGGCACCGCCGAGGATAAGACGGCGAACCTGCTCCAGATGGGACAGTCCGGAAATGCGAGTGTCGGTGATCGGGTAGATTTTGGGAAGGGTAAATGTCAAGACGAGCCGTTGGCGAGAGATTTCATCATCAAGTAGCAATCTTCTCCGTTGTTGTAATATTTCGCGAGCCGCTGGACGACTGTATATCCGGCTTCGCGATAAAGGCTCTGCGCCGAAGTGTTACTGACACGAACCTCCAAAACGACGGTGAGAATCTTGCGCAGCCGAAGAGAGCTCTCGACATGACTAAGAAGACGGTTTGCAAGCCGCCGGCGCCGATGTTCCGGGGCGACGCCGATAGTCGTCAGATGGGCCGAGCCGTCTTCATTGACCAGCACAAAAACAAATCCCACCATTTCGCCTTCTGAGCTCACGATCTGGTAGCTCAAGTTTCTCGGTTCACCGAGCAGGTAATTGAACGTGTGCTTGGTGTAGTTCTCGCCGTTGCGAAAGCACCGCACATTCAGCCGCAAAACCTCGGTCAAATTCTTGTCCGTCAGCGGATGGACCTCGTACTCAGTCGCCGGCGCCGGAATGACGATCTCGGGTTCGCCGGCGCCGAGCGGGACAAGGAAATTTCGGATCGTTTGCAGAACAGCCATAGAAGTTCTACTCGATAAACATGCAGTCGCCGTAGCTATAAAATCGGTATTCCGATGCGACGGCGTGTCGATATGCATTCATTATAAGTTCGTGCCCGCCAAAAGTTGAAGTCAGAATCAGCAAGGAGCTTTGTGGCAGGTGAAAATTTGTCAGCAGAGAGCGGACCGCCGTGAATTGATAGCCGGGCGTGATGGTCAGATCGGCGAGCGCCGATCCGGCGACGAACTCTCCGTGTTTTGTTATCGCTGATTCAATAGCACGCGTGGTCGTAGTTCCAACGGCGACGATGCGTCGACCTTCGGCCCGGGCCGAGTTCAACACAGCGGCGGCCTTCTCGCCTATCTCATAGCGTTCAGGCAATACGGAATGCTGCGACAGGTCGTCCGCCCGAACCGGCTCGAAGGTTCCGTATCCGACGTGCAGCGTTATCTCAACGATCTCGATACCGTTTTTTTTGATCCGCATCAGTACGTCGTCGCTGAAGTGCAATCCCGCCGTTGGAGCCGCGATCGCCCCACTGGATCTTGCGTACAATGTTTGGTACCTTCCCCGGTCCCGGTCAATTTCGCCCGCATTTCTTTTGATATATGGAGGCAGCGGTGTGCGTCCGATGCGGCTCAGAATTTCGTCAAAATCTCCGACAAAATTGAAATCGATGACCACTCGCCCTTCGGTCAGATTCTTTGCGATCGTTCCCTCCAGATCCGGGCCGAACCTGATGAGTTTGCCTTCCTTTAAACGGCGCGCGGGCCGGGCCAGAGCTTCCCAACTGGAGTCTAACATTCTGTTCACAAGAAAGATCTCGACGCGTGCACCCGAATCGGAAGTCCCGAACAGCCGAGCAGGAAAGACGCGCGTGTTGTTTAATACGAGGACGTCGCCTGGGTTGAGGCGGTCCGGAAACGCGGTGAAAGTTTCGTCACGAAACGAAGTGGTCACCCGATTTACGACAAGCATTCGCGAACCGTCACGCTGGGTGAGGGGCTCTTGAGCGATCAGATCGTCCGAAAGTTGGTAATCAAAGTCGCTAAGCTGCATCCAATAGGCTGTTGTGCCGACAAGGCATATCTAATATAATCCGATTATCGCAGACGCATAACCCTTTTTATATTAGCGGTTAGTATTTTATGCGATCCATCTCTGTGGCAGTATTGGCGTTAATCTGGAAATCGGTACGAGGCTCTGCCTATAGGCACTCATGCCGAATCGAAACATAGGCAAAACAATAATGGGGGGTATATGATCAACAGGAAAGTACTATCGATACTGGTTTTTTCGGTTTGCGTTGCAGCCGGATCATCCGCAATTTTCGCACAGGGCCGTTACGGAAACGTCTATTCGCGAGGCGATGTGGACGGGTTTATCCGAAATCTCGAGACTTCAAGCGACACTTTCAGCCGCGATTTTAAGAATGCCAGAAGAACCAGCAGCAGTGAGCGACGCATCGTTGAGCGGTTCGAGAATGCGGTTGATAAGCTGCGGCGACAGTTCAACAGCAGCAACACCTGGTGGGAGAGCCGTAACGACGTTCAGGGAATCATGGGCGAGGCTCGTCAGGTCAACGTGATGATGAATAACGTCAGATATGCCCGCCCCTTGGAACGACAATGGAGTGATCTTCGTCGTGACATCAACAAGCTTTCTGACACCTATGACCTGCCCGACCTCGCCGGACAAATGGGCGGTGGTGGTGGTGGTGGCGGCTGGATCCCGCCCGGCGGCGGCGGTCAGACGAGTACGCCTCCAAACTGGGCTCAAGGGACGTTTTACGCGACGAGCGGACCGCGTATCAGCATGACCATTGATCGCAACGGTGGGATTATTTTGAATAATGAAGGCAACACCTACACCGGGCGATATTATCGTGGGCAAATGTATCTCAATAACGACGTCTCGACAGTTTCCAGAAGCGGCAATGGCATCAGCACCTACAACCGGACGAACGGACAAACCACGTTCTACTCGCGTGACAGTTATGGCGGTGGTGTAGTAGGCGGCGGTGGGAACGACGGGCCGGTCAGTAGGCCTCCGAACTGGGCGGTCGGAACGTTTTATGCAACGAACGGATCGAATATCCAGATGACGATCAACCGTAATGGCGGCGTGCTCGTGATCAACTCCGGCTTGAGCTATAACGGCAGATACTATAACGGACAGATCTATCTCAACAATGACGTCTCTACCGTTTCAAGAATCGGCCGGAATGGAATCAGAACCTACAATCAGAGCCTTGGTCAGACGACGGATTATCGGCGTCGATAATCCTTGGCCGCGAGCATAGCGACAAAAAAGAAAACAGCATGCCGTTTCCGACATGCTGTTTTTTTGCGAATCGCTAGGAACGATCCACCTAACTATTAAGTACCTCTGTAAAATTATTTATCATAATATCACCCCCAGTGCTGTCTATGATGCCGCAAAGCAGTTGAAGATTGCAAGGAAATTCTCTCAGGAAATTTTGAAGGCGATGAATTTCAGGAATGGTACCGGAGGTCGGACTCGAACCGACATGAGCGTTAAGCCCGCCAGATTTTGAGTCTGGTGCGTATACCAATTTCGCCACTCCGGCTTAGAACTTTCGATGATACGGTCTGGAATTAATCAGGTCAAGAATAACGATGGCTTGGCAATGGTTAAGTTTCACGTTTCTCGAGTCGGCTCTTGATCCGTTTCGTGTTTCTTCGTGTGATTTGTATGTTCGAAATGTCCGGCGAGTTCGTGTGATTTCGTGTGAGTAAGTGGTTCCAGTCTGCTTGCGGGAGCCTGGAACCACTAACTCACACGAAACGACACGAACAAAAACAAAACAGAACTGTTTCAAAATCCTATCGTGACTTTGTCTGCTGCGTGGTTCACGGCTTTAAGAACTGAAACCATCTCTAAACACGGTTTCGTTGTCAACGCACACTTCTTCCGTCCGCCACTCGGGCGGTTGTTGATTCCAGGTTCTTTGACAATACAGATTCGTTCATTTTT
>JBBKXD010000142.1:0-21118 GCA_037969295.1 Pyrinomonadaceae bacterium
AAGAGGCAGTCTATGCCAATCCCATTTTCAAATCGTCCAGAATCGAAACGGCGTCTAACTCCTTATCTACTTAGGTTTTCAAAGAACTATACAAAGCCTTAACGCAACGCTAGTGATAACTGATAACTGATAACTGGAAGCTAAAACTCTATGCCCTGCTGCGCGTAGATACCTGCATGAAACGGATGTTTGATCTCTTTCATTTCAGTCACGAGATCGGCGGCCGCGACGAGTTCGGGAGGAGCGTTACGACCCGTCATTATTATGTGCAGGTGCGGTTGAGCCTCCCGCACGGCAGCTATTTCGGCAAGCACTTTGCCGAGGTCGAGAAATTTGTAATCCAGTACGTAAACCATCTCATCGAAAACGAGAAGATCGTAATCACCGCTGCGCATTTTCTCGACGCATAGTGCCCAGGTCTCTTCCGACGTCTTAATGTCCGCGGCCCGGTCATTCGTGTCCCACGTAAATCCATCTCCCATCGTATGAACTTCAACACCCAGCGTCTCGAGCGATTCGTGCTCACCGTAACGGTCGTTTTTCGATTTCATGAACTGGACGAGACAGCATTTCATCTCGCGCCCGGCGGCACGAAGAAGAACACCCAGGGCCGCGGTCGTTTTGCCCTTGCCGTCACCTGTATTCACCATCAGGAGACCTTTTGTGTTTTCGCGATAGTCTTCGCGTCGCCACTTGTATCGTTTTTCTTTTGATTCGGCCATAGGAGGATGTGCCCGCGAAATACGCGAAAGGACGCGAAAGCTGAAAACAAACATTCCGCTTATTCGCGCCCTTTCGCGTTTTTCGCGGGCATTCTATTCCACACTTCCTAAAGAACATCCGGGGTAACGGTTATATCCCCGGCCCAGGTTTCATGGGATTTATCCACGGCTTCCTTCACTGCGGCAACGAGCTCGCTTTCCTTCTCGTCCCACACGCCTTCGATCTGCAGCCCGGCCGCGTTACGATGACCGCCTCCGCCAAACTTTTCTGCGACCCGGGCGACGTTGATGTCGCCCTTTGACCGTAAACTTACGCGATATCGATTCTCACCGACCTCACGCATGTAAACGACCGCGAGCACATCGCGGGCGGCAAGCGGAATATTCACGAAACCGTTGTTGTCGCCGTCTATGGCTTCAGCCTCCGCACGCATTGCCAGCGTCTGCCGAAGTGTAGCGACTTGTCCGGATCCATCCCGTCTCACCGTTGAAAGCACCTGCCGCATCAATTCGATCCGCGACCACGGGTAATTGTTGTAGACCGCCTCAGAAATTTCGGCGGGTTTTGCTCCGGCTTTGATAAGCTCCGAAGCGACCTTCAACGTCCGTTCTGTCGTATTGGAAAAGTGAAATGAACCGGTGTCTGTAACGAGCGCCATGTAGACGCATTCGGCGATCTCACGCGTTACGCGGCCGCCGATCGCTTTGCAGAGGTTATAGATCATCTCGCCGACCGCAGAGGCGGTGGAATCGATCCAGTTTATAGATCCGAAATGTGCGCTTGTGGCGTGATGGTCGATATTGACCGTGAACTGATTTTCGAGGCCTTTGATGCCGGGACGCGCAAGATCCGAGCATTCGATCACAAAAACCGCGTCGTACTCACCATCGAGCGTCTCGACATCCCTGATCGCATCGGCGCCCGGCAAATTGCGATATGAAGGCGGAATATCACCCCGCACAATAACCTCGGCAGACTTTCCCAGCGAACGCAGGAGCCAGCATAATCCGAGAGACGAGCCCACGCCGTCGCCGTCAGGTTTGACGTGCGTCGTGATGCCAAATTTATTCTTATTTTCAATTAACTCTACAACTTGACTTAACACTCTTTGTGAAGTGAATAGTGAATAGTGAATAGTGAATAGTCGACGCGTCGAACTAATTCACTATTCACGATTCACTATTCACTCGCTTCCTTCTCATTAATCTCGCCCTTGCTCGTCAGGCCGCTCAAGATCGAGCTTATACGCGACGCATTTTCTTCCGCCGAATCGCGGACAAAATGCAGGTGAGGAGCAAATCGCATACTCAAGTTCATCGCTACTTGCTGTCTGACAAATGTCGCAGCGCGCTGCAACGCTTTCAAAGCATTCTTGACCTCGTCCTCGCTGCCATCGATCAACACATAGACCTTCGCATCACGCAGATCGTCGGAGACGCTAACCTCGGTGACCGTTACCATGACGATTCGCGGGTCGTCGAGTTCGAAACCGACGACTTCGGCGATCTCTTCGCGTAAGGATTCGGCTAATCTTTCCGGTCGACGCATCGTTAGTTGATGGTTGATGGTTGATAATTGATAGTGAGGCAGGTACGAAAAACGAACTATCCATTATCAATTATCAACTGTCCATTCCTAAAGTTCAGTGGCCGCGATACTCTCGATCATGTAGGCCTCGATCTCATCATTGACCTTGATGTCGTTAAAGTTGACGAGGCTGATACCGCACTCGTACCCTGACTTCACTTCGCTCGCGTCATCCTTAAAGCGCTTGAGGGTCGCAATATCGCCTTCCCAAGTGACAACACCATCGCGGATCAAACGTGCCTTTGCCTGGCGCTTGATCACGCCGTCCGTCACGCGACACCCGGCGATCGTTCCGATCTTCGAAACCTTGAAGGTTTCCTGGACCAGCGCCTTGCCGAGAATTATTTCTTTCTCGATCGCGTCGAGCATGCCGATCATCGCGGCCGTTATTTCTTCCTCGACCTTGTAGATGATGGAGTGCAGACGAATATCGACGTCTTCCTGTTTTGCGACATCTGCAGCACGGGCCCCAGGACGGACGTTGAAGCCGATAATTACAACCGCGGTTGAAAGATCGTCGGCCTGCGTCGCTGACGCGAGCAATACGTCGGACTCGGCTATGGCGCCGACTCCCGCGCGAATAACGCGAACCTTAACCTTCTCAGTCGAGAGTTTCTCAAGTGTAGAACGCAAAACTTCGACGGATCCCTGAACGTCGGCCTTGAGAATCACGAGCAGTTCCTTGACCTCGGATTGACCGAGCGATTCGATACCGCGTTTCGTAGTCTTCACCATCGCAGCCTGACGGGCGTACATTTGACGCTGGTTCGCGATGTCCTGCGCTCGTTCGATGTCTGCAACGACCTGGATCGAATCGCCAGCCTGGGGAACGCCTTGCAGTCCCAGTACCTCGACGGGCGTCGCCGGCGGAGCCTCGGTTATCGAAGCTCCCGTATCGGAGAACATGGCCCGCACCTTTCCGTAAAATTGACCCGCGATAAACGGATCTCCGATGTGCATGGTTCCCTGCTGCACAAGAATTGTTGCAACAGAACCTCGTCCTTTATCCAACTTTGCCTCTAGAACGACGCCCGAGGCTCGTCGAGTCGGGCTCGCTTTCAGATCGAGAATGTCCGCCTGAAGCAAAACAGTTTCAAGAAGAGTGTCCAAACCTTCGCGTTTCTTTGCGGACACCGGAACCATCTCAACATCGCCGCCCCAATCAACGGGCTGCAGTCCGAGTCCGGCTAATCCTTGTTTCACTTTGTCGGGATTAGCGTCCGGCTTATCGATCTTATTGATCGCCACGATCATAGGAACGCCCGCCGCCTTCGAGTGCTCGACAGCTTCGATCGTCTGCGGCATGACGCCATCGTCCGCGGCGACTACGAGAATCACGACATCCGTCGCTTTCGCACCTCGGGCACGCATCATCGTAAACGCTTCGTGACCGGGCGTGTCGAGGAAAACGACGCGTCGCTGCTCGTCCGGCTTGTCGGGATTGGTGACAAAAACACTGTATGCGCCGATGTGCTGCGTGATTCCACCAGCCTCGCCTTCCGCAACGTTCTCCGAGCGGATCGCATCAAGCAAAGAAGTTTTTCCGTGATCCACGTGGCCCATAACCGTGACTACCGGCGGCCGAGATTCTTCGACGTCGTCGGCTTCAGCGGCGATGAGTTCTTCGAACTCTTCCTCGACGACCATTTCCTCAAACGGGACGAAGCTCAGGTTGTAGCCGAAATCCATTCCCATCTCGACAGCCATTTTCTCGGCTATGGGCTGATTCAGCGTCGCGAAGACCCCGCGTTTGATCAGTAGCTGGACAATATCGCGAGGCGTGATTCCGAGGGCCTCCGCGAATTCGCGGACCGTCGCACCTTCGACGAGGCGAACCACTTTGAACGCATCCGGCTCCCGCGTTCCAACTTGATCGAGCACTCTTTCTTCAATGGTTCTGAGACGCGGTGCGTCTTGATCTCGCTCTGCAAATCTTCCGCCTCTAACATCGGCACCCTTACCTTTGCGCCCACCCGAACGGCCGGGACGACGACGCTGATCCGCGGGCGGCGTATAGTTCATTTGCGGCGTAGCCGTCTCACCCGGCGTACCTCGCAACTCCGTCCGACGTCCACGCAGATCGCGGCCGCCGGCATCCGTGATCGCCGGATCGAGCTTTCCTGTTCGGGTCGGAGCTTCGCTGACAACCCGTTCACCAGGCTTGACGCCCTTCTGCAAAGCGTCGCGGGTCAGCGTGAGCTGTTTGATCTGAGTGCCGCCGGGCCGGAGTACTCGTCCTGCTGCGGGTTCGGTCTCAGATGTCACCACTGGAGCCTCCGAAGCAGGTTCAATTTGTTCAGCCAGGATTTGCGGCTCTTCTGTCGCGGCGGGCTGAGGAATTGCTTCGGCCTCGACTGGCGCTTCGACAACCTTTTTCTTCTTCAGGACCTTTCGAACCTGGGCGGCCGGAGCCTCTTCCGGGGTTTCGACCGTCACCGGCGGGTGGGCGTCGATCTCCACCGGCTCCGCCGAAGGAGTTTCCGCGGGCTCAGCGACTTCTTCCGTCGCCGGTTCGGCTTCGACCTTCTTGGAGGCCTTGATGATCTTGATCGCTCGCTTCGGTGCGACTTCGGTTTTCGGGAAGTACTTCAGACGCACCTTCTCGGCCAACTCCATGCTGACCGAATTGGAAGGAACACTGACATCCGCGCCTTCGCGCCGCAAGTCTTCCATCACGCGCTTGGCGTCCTGTTTCAGATCTCGTGCAAGATCGTAAATCCGGATTTTCTTACCCATCGGCATAAATAGTCTCTAAAATTACCCGTCTCGCGGATGCCCGCGCACCTAGCTGCGCCTAACTATTTCGACTCCGCAGATTCTTCGCCACTATTTTCATCCGTGGCTTCCTCGGGTTCGACGTTTCCTTCTGCTTCAACCTCATCGACGTCGGATTCGACCGCCGTCTCATCTGTGGTTTCGATGATCGGTTCATCCAAGCTTGCTTCAGTCGTCGCATCAGTTTGCTCGTCAACAACAACCTCCGATGGAGCCAATTCTGACTCTTCGCCCGCCTCGGCAGTTACTTCGTCCTCTGCCTCGGCAGAAGATCCCGTGGGTTGCGATTGAGTTTCAGCAGCAGGAACGACTTCGGAAGTTTCTCCGGATTCATCGGCTGCTTCACCTTCCTCGCTCGGTTCAACTTCTAGATTTCGAGCCTCAACTATCGCTTTTGCCGACGACAGGATCGTCTCGGCCTCGTCAAGGCTGACATCAAGGTATTCGACAAGATCATCGACGGTTGTAGCGGCCAGAGCTTCGACATTCTCAATACCCTTCTCGGCTAGCGTCTCAGCCTGATTCGGCGTTACACCTTCAAGAACCGAAAGCGGCACGGCCTCTCCGGATGCCATCATCTTGCCCATCTGAAGGGCGATCTCTTTCTTCAATTTCTCTTCGCTGACGATGTCGATATCCCAACCGACAAGGCGTGTCGCCAACCGGACATTCTGCCCCTTCTTACCGATCGCCAGACTCAGTTGATCTTCAGCGACGATGACTTCCATCTTGCGCTTGTTTATGTCGGTAATCCGCACCTGAGAAACCTTTGCCGGCGAAAGCGCATTCGCGGCGAATACCGACGGCTCGTCTGACCACTCGATGATGTCGATCTTTTCGCCACGGAGTTCTTTAATGATCGACTGCACGCGCGACCCCTTCATGCCGACACAAGCACCGACCGGATCGACGTCCTTTTCATTCGACGACACCGCGATCTTTGCTCTGTCACCCGGCTCGCGGACCGCGGATTTGATGACCACGGTATCATCATAAATTTCCGGAACTTCCATTTCGAACAAGCGCTTGATCAGCTCTGACGAGGCTCGCGAAACTTTGATCTGCTGTCCTTTCTGATCTTTGGTAACGTCGACGATCGCGACACGAATTCGTTCGCCCTGGTTCCACATCTCACCACGTGACTGCTCGCGTTTCGGAACGATCGCCTCGAGGTTATTTCCGAGATCGATGATCATGTCGCCGCGCTCGAAACGCTTGACCGTGCCGTTGATCAGCTCTCCCTTCCGATCGATGTATTCGTCGTAAACCTTTTCGCGGATCGCTTCGCGCACCTTCTGAACCAGTATCTGCTTCGCTGTTTGGGCGGCGATCCGGCCCATCTCTTCCTGCGGTAGAGGGATCTGAAGCATGTCGCCGATCTCTATCTCATCGCCCGCGAGCTCTTGCGCCTCGACGAGAGATAATTCGGCGGAGTCGTTCTCAACCTCTGCGACAACGGTCTTCTGCAGCGAAATCTCAATCGCGCCTTCTTCGTTATTCCAGTCGACCTGAATGTTATCGCCGGTCTTATCTTGCGTCCTGAATTGCTTGCGCGCCGCTGCCTTGACTGCGTCCTTCATCGCCTCAATGACCATGTCGCGGTCGAGCCCCTGTTCGGTGCACAATGCTTCAATACTTTGTCCAATCGATGATGTCATATTACAAAACCGCGTAAGCCGCGAAACAGCTATCGCTTCTTCTTAAATTCGTCCGTCAGATCGACCCTTAGATTCGCCTTTGTAACCCTGTCGAACGGAATGCGAACCGTCCCGTTAGTTTTATCTTCGAAAACTATTTCTGCTTTCTCGACAGCGGTAATGCGGCCGTTAAAATTTACCTGTCCCGCAATCGCATCGGATGTTTTCACCTTGGCCTTCTTCCCAACAAACTTTTCAAAATCCTGAAGACTGAAAAGCGGCCGCTCAAGGCCGGGCGACGAGACCTCAAGCACGTATGGCGACGGGATGAAATCATCTGCATCGATCACGGCTTCGATCGCGCGTGAAACATTTGAGCAGTCTTCAAGCGTCACCCCTTTGGGTTTATCAATGTATATGCGGACGGTCATGTTCCGTTTGTTGCCGACGATCTCGGAATGGACAAACTCGACATCGTTTTCCTTTGCGGCCTGAGTCGCTATTTTGTCAATTCGCTCTACTAAAGGATTCCGCTGCATCGCTTTAAAACCAAAATAAAAAGTGGGCACGAAACCCACCCAACACGTCCCACGCATTGCAGGAAAGAGAGAGTATATAACAAAGAGAGAAACTAATTCAAGCTACGCTGGAGACCGACTGGCGCCGGACCGCTCATCGCATCGAGGGCGACCCGCGCAGCCCCTAGTATTCCCGCCGCATCGCCAAGCGATGCTCGTGCGAGCCGCACCCGCATGGCTGGATGCGGAAATGCCCGGGCGAGGAGCTCAGAGCGAAGATGTTCGATAAAGAACTCCCATCCGCCGGAAGCCCCTCCGCCGATAACAATCAGTTCCGGATTCAGCACGTCGACCAGCCCGGCGAGGGCTATACCCAGATAGCGGCCCATTAGTCTGAACGTTTCGAGGGATACCGGGTCACCGGCGGCCGCTGCATTATAAACGTCTTCGGAGGTGAATTTTGCGAACCTAGCAAGAGGCGAGGTCGAGTCGTGCCGCATTAATTCTCTCGCTATTCGCACAATCGCTGTAGCGGACGAGTACTGTTCGACGCACCCGTGACTGCCGCATCCACAGGGAAGCCCGTCGGGCTCGACGCAGATGTGGCCGATCTCACCTGCCGTACCATCGACACCGCGGTAGACCCGTCCGTCGAGTATCAGCCCGCCGCCAACGCCGGTGCCGAGTGTTACGAAGACAGAGTTATCTATTCCTTTCGAGGATCCAAGCCAGTTTTCTCCGATAGCCGCGGCCGTCGCATCGTTCTCAAGCACTACCTTTAGACGGAGTCTTTCCGAAAGAGCGTCGGCGAGATGCAGATCATTAAGTTCCGGAAGATTCGGGGAACTGAGCGGGCTGCCATCTTTGACGCTAACCAATGCGGCCAACGCCAAACCAAACGAAAGCGGCCTTTCGTGCTTGCCGCCCTCTGCGATACAGGCCTCCGCAACGCGGCAAATGGCGTCTATAATATCTGCGGCTGCACCTGTTCCTGGAGTCGGCTCACTGAGGTGCTGCAGGACCGTTCCGCTCGTAGAAATGGCGGCAATTCGAAGATTTGTCCCTCCGACATCACCGGCCAGGACGTATTCGTCACCCATCTTTAAGGCCTACTGTTTGGGCCTTTCGCTCTCCGGCACGTTGCGGTAAACATCCTCGAATTTTGAGTACCCATCCTTGATCACCGTCTGCATCAAGTTATCCCTATCTACAACAGTCACTTCAAGTAGTATTGCCGGCACTTCCTTTCCGCCGATCCGGTCGTTCTTAAAGGGCGTTGTCGAAATAGGCTCGTGCTTCGCAAGCTTGATCGCTGCTTCGACCGCCTGGTTGGCCAGGGGAATGATCGGCTTGTAGACCGTCATGGTTTGCTTTCCTTCCGCGATGTTCTGGAGAGCTTCCAGGCCCGCGTCCTGCCCGGTGACAAGTATTTTGCCTGCGAGACCCTTCTTTGCAAGCGCTGAGATCACGCCACCGGCCATTCCATCGTTAGAAACCACAAACGCCTGTATGTTGTCGTTCTCTTTCGTAAGGCTGTTTTCTACGAAGTTTAGTGCGAGATCGTTCTTCCAATCGGGAATCATTTGATCGGCAACTATCTTGATATCCCCGCGGTCAATGGCAGGCTTCAGAACGTCCAGTTGTGCTTTTTTCATTATGTGCGCGTTGTTATCCGTCGACGCCCCATAAACCATCACATAGTTTCCTTTCGGCACTTTCTGGAGAGCATATTCCGCAATTTTTTGACCGATCACGGGCACCTGATGAGAGATGTAAAGATCAATCTTTTCGGAGTTAATGAGCCGGTCATAACTGATGACCGGAATACCCTGCGCCTTTGCCTTATCAACCATCGCAGCAGCCTCCGTCGCCTCTTGCGGCGCGATCACGAGGGCATCGACGCGCTGGGTCAACAGATTGTCGACGTCATTGGCCTGCCGGCTGGAATTATTGTCTGCGACGGTGATCACGCACTCGACGTTCATCTTCTTGCAGTGTGCGTCGAAGGCATCGCGATCCCTCTGCCAGCGCTCTTCCTTCACTGTCGCCATGGCGAAACCGATTTTTATCTTCCTGTTTGGATCGGACGTGCCGTTACCCGTCTGACTTGCCGTCGCGTCATGATTGCCATCGGGGCTCGCACAAGCGAGTAAGAAGGACAGAAATAGAAACAAAACAGTTGCACGAACTCTCATTGCAATTTCTCCTCTATGTGATTCGTAAGGTCTCACAATTAAAACAAAAATCTCCCCCGTCGGCAAAACTACTCGGCTCCAAGTGAGTCAGCTGCGGTTTCGAGACCGGTCTCTTGCCCGCCGCTCACAATTTTCTCTAATCGATCACTTTTCTGCACCCGTTTTCCCGCCAACTCGGAGCTAAAGAACCGACGTTCTAAAAATCTTTATAAAATACCTTTGAAATGGCTGTCGGTTGTGATATAAGTATCTATCAAATCTTAGCTTAGAAGTTTCTTAAGCAGTGCAACAGTTTCTTTTTTCAGTTTTTAGACTGCGAGGGTCGTTTTTATTGACATCAACCCTTGATTCGTGTAAAAGATTGAAAGGTTTGATTTTTTTGAAATTATTGATTTTGGGCGATATAAAGAGGAGAGATATGAATAGCAAACTGTGGATTCGCAAAGCACTCTCAATGTGCTTATGTGTTGCGGTACTCGCAACTTACTCGATGGTTGCTTTGGCAGGCCCTGGGAAGGCTGCGGGTGAACTTGCGGTTTCCGGAAAAATTGTCAACGGTGAAGCCCCGTTTGTTTTTGTTAACGGTGAACTCGCACGAAGCGGACGCTCGGTTTTTTCGGGCAGCACTATTACTACATCTAACAGCACCACCGCCGTTATAAATCTGAGCAAGCTCGGTAAGATCGAACTCGCTCCGAATACGGTATTAAACTTAACATTTGATGCAAAGGGTATTTTTGGCGAGTTAACCTCCGGTACGGTGTCGGTCCTTGGTGCGGCTGAGAACGTCAACATCAAAACTCTGAACGGCAAGACCGTTCAACTAGCGGCCGGTCAAGCCGTCTCCGCGTCCGGCCTTCAGGATGATGACGATGATGACGATGGCGGAGCTGCCTGGTGGATCTGGGCTCCGATTTTCGTAGGCGCCGCCGCGGTTATCCTTTGGACCGCTCTTAAGGATTCCGACGCAAGAATCGGAAGCAACGGCACAGTAATTAGCCCTACTCGATAGAGTTTGCAACCTTTCCAGTCGCGATTACGCGTTTACCCGGAAAGGTTATTTCTTAAAGGATTGTTACAGGAGGATATTAAATCAAATGCTCGGCAAAAATTGTTTTCGTAAAATAACTACATCGTTAAGTGCCGCTGCGGTGTTGTGTGCGTATTCCATGGTGGGACTCGCCGCGACGAAAGACCTTACAGGTGAGATCACGGTTACCGGACAAGTGTCCGTAAATGGTCAGAACGCAGTGTCAAATTCGACGATTATTTCAGGCAGTACGATCGTCACGGGGCCTGACTCGAGTGCCATTATCAGCCTTGGTAAAACTGGCAGAATCGAAGTCCTTGCGGACTCGAACATTGTTTTGAACTTTTCAGATTCGAGCATCGTCGGCATTCTTTCCTCTGGAAAAACTCGCGTCTCGAACGCTGCCGGTGTTGCAGCGACCATCACAACCAAGGACGCAACCGTTATCGGAGATGCGGGCCAGGCGGACAATTTTCTTGTCGAGGTTGAATGTTCGCACACTCACGTTGATACGACATCAGGGCTTGTTACGATGCGTGAAGGTTCTTCTGATAAGCAAGTAGCCGCAGGAACAAGTGCTACGGCTGGCAATCTTTCGCAAACCGGCTGCAAGCCGTGCTTGCGTCCGGATTCGGCTCCGCCGGTTCGAGTTGCCGGATGGCCCTGGCTTATCCTTGCAGCAGCGGGTGTCGCCGGTGTCGCGATTCTTTTGGGCGGCAATAACGAGACGACTCCTGGCGGCGGTGTTATCATCGTCAGTCCTACTCGTTAGTCACGATCCTTCAGTAGATTTTGTTTGGTAATCAGTGCGGGTCATGTTTCAAAATATGGCCCGCACAATTTTGTTTAGAGCTGCGGCTTGAACAAGGGCGACTTTATTTGTAGTCTTTATCTTTTATTGAATTATGCATATTGCGGTAATTGGCACCGGTTACGTTGGGTTAGTGACAGGTGCGTGTTTTGCGGAATTCGGTGTCGAAGTGACCTGCGTCGATGTCGATACAACTAAGATCGAAAAACTTAATAACGGAATTATCCCGATCTATGAACCTGGCTTGGATTCGATCGTCGAGAAAAACGTCAAAGCAGGCAGGCTTCATTTTACAACCGAGATAGGATCGGCGGTCGCAGAAGCACAAGTCGTATTTCTCGCGGTCGGCACTCCGCCGAAGGGGGATGGCTCACCAGACATGAGCTACTACCAGAAGGCCGCCAAGGATGTCGCCGAAGCAATGAACGGCTATAAGGTGCTCGTCACCAAGTCGACCGTACCTATTGGCACCGGGAAATGGCTTCGTGATTTTGTGACGGCAAACCTCAAGAGTCCGACTGAATTCGGCGTGGCTTCCAATCCGGAGTTTCTTCGCGAAGGCGCGGCGATCGATGACTTTATGCGGCCTGATCGCGTTGTGATCGGTAGTAATGAGGATCAAGCGATCGAAGTCATGAAGGAGCTTTATCGACCACTTTTTTTGATCGAGACGCCGATCGTCATAACTTCCCTTGAAGCCGCCGAATTGATCAAGTACGCCGCAAACGCATTTCTTGCGACGAAGATCACCTTTATTAACGAAGTTGCTAATCTCTGTGACGCTATCGGATGTGACGTCCACGATGTCGCTCGCGGCATGGGAATGGACAATCGCATCGGAAGAAAATTTTTACATCCGGGGCCCGGCTACGGTGGTTCATGTTTCCCGAAAGATACGCGGGCCCTTACCACAGTTGCTGATCAATTTGGTGTAGAGACGCGAATTGTCGACGCCGTGATCGAAGCGAACGACAGGCAACGCGACGCAATGATCCCGAAGATCGAGAAACTCGTCGGCGACCTGAACGGTAAGAAGATCGGTGTTCTCGGCTTGTCCTTCAAGCCGGAAACGGACGACATGCGTGAATCGCCGGCCATCGAGATCATTCACACGCTGGTCGAACGCGGAGCCACCGTTCGAGCTTTCGACCCGGTCGCGATGGAGGAAGCCAAGCATTTCCTCAAAGGCATTGAATATGCGTCGGATGAGTATGACGCCATTAAAGGTGCCGACGCACTTGTGATCATCACCGAGTGGAACCAGTTTCGGGCTCTCGACATGGAGAAAGTAAAACAGTTGTTGAAGGCTCCAAAAATTGCCGACCTGCGAAACATATATGAGCCGGCTGACATGCGAGCTCTCGGATTTGATTACGTAGGGGTAGGCCGCTAACACGTAACGGGCAGAACTCTGTCCTTAACTTTCAGTATGCCCATCACAACTCGAGTCCTCGTGACCGGCGGCGCCGGGTTTATTGGATCGAATCTCGCGGACGAGCTGATTCGCCAGGGTGCGAAAGTGCGTATTATCGACAACTTCGTGACTGGAAATCGCGAGAACCTGGAAGAGATCTCCGGAGATTTTGAATTTATTGAAGGAGACCTTAACGATGATGCCGCACTTGCTCGTTCAATTTCGGACGTCGACATCGTATTTCATCAGGCGGCGCTTCCGAGCGTTCCGCGGTCTGTCGACAACCCCCGCGAAACTCACGAAGCGTGCGTGAACGCCACTTTTAACTTGCTGGTCAAAGCCAAAGACTCCGGCGTCAGGCGCCTGATCTATGCCGCATCGAGCTCCGCTTACGGAGATCAGCCGACTCTTCCAAAAGTCGAAACGATGAATCCGGAACCGCTTTCTCCGTACGCCGCGGCAAAATTGATGGGCGAATATTATTGCCGGGTTTTCAGCCAGGTTTACGGATTGGAAACTCTTTCGCTGAGATACTTCAACGTCTTTGGCCCGCGGCAAGATCCGTCATCCACATATTCCGGTGTTATCTCCCGATTTATCGACGCGGTAATGAAAAATGGCACACCAGTCATCTACGGCGACGGCGAGCAGAGTCGTGACTTCACTTACGTGGCGAACGTAGTCGACGCAAACATCCGCGCGGCGCAGACCAGCTCAGGCATAGGCCAGGTCATGAATGTGGCCAATGGTGAAAGAGTCTCTCTGAACGAGTTGCTCGCAGCGGTAAAGGCTATCACGGGAAAGGATGAAGTAACTGCCGAGTACCTTCCGGGACGTAAAGGCGACGTAAAACATTCTCAGGCGGATAACACGCGCGCCATCGAATGGCTCGGATACGAAAAACTGATCGGGCTGGAAGAGGGCCTGCAAAAAACGATCGGCTGGTGGCAAGCCAGTCGCTTCGCGGGATAGTTACTTCCCCAGAAAGAACACGTCGTCCGCGACTTCAGTGTTGACCAAAATGTCCTTTGTCTTAAAATCCGCGTAGATCGTTAACTGTTCCGTGTCGAAACGCTGCACATACTTTTCAGGGACCCAGATTCCTTCCACGCTGCGCAACCTATCGATCTCGACCGAGGTCGTTACCGTCCTGCCGTTGATCTCATAGGTTGAGTCATAGCCCTTGATGTGGCTCGTCTTCTCATCGAGGTAGAAGTCGGTGAAGTAGCCGTCCGGTGCCGTCAGTCGGAAACCTCTCTTTTTCTTTTTCGCCTCCGGCAGCGGCGTTATTATGAATCCGGGCTGCCCGATCATGGGCAACAGGGGAAAGCCGAGCCGCGTGATCGGAGGAAGGGTCATGCCACCCTGAATGGTAGTCGACGTGTTTACGCCATCGTACGTCTGCTTGATCGGCTGGAACGGATTTGCTATCTCGAACCTATACTTTTCCTTTGCGAGAACAACCGAGAACGTTGCCGGTATCGCTTGATTGAACGCCGAAGTGGTTACATCCACGGACCCGCGCATGATGAGCGTCTTCATGGCCCGCAGCTTTTCACCGCCGTGAGCTTCAAGCGCAAGTTTTGCAAGCGCGATCTCCGCTTCGAATTTTCCCGCGGGCGGAGCCGGAACGACACCAGTTTGAAAAGTCCCAGCTTTGGCAGCAGACGGCTGAGCAGAGATCTGAATGGATCCGCAGACTACCAGGATTGCGACGAATAGTAGCTTTTTCATAAATCCGATCGATCAGTACAAAAATAAGGGAGATAAACATCGAGCCTACCGATCCTATCTCCCAAAATTTATAACAATTCCGCTTTACCTACCAGCTAAATCGCGCCTGAAGTTCGATTCGACGGTTAGATGATCCGCCGCCGCCGCCGTCTCCGCCGCGACCGAAGCCGCCAAAGCCGCCGCTTGTCGATGTCGATTGTCCGAACCGGCTTGACGCGATATTTCCAACTGGAGATCCGAAGTTCACCGAATTCAACAGGTTGTTGAAATTAATTCCGACGTTTAAGTTATATGGTTTACGCACCTCAGGGCCACCGAAGAAGCCGCCGCCACCGCCAGAACCCCGGCCGCCTCCACCGCCGCCGCCGCGGCCTCCTCTCTGGCCACGACCCGCTCCGGGAATGCCGCCTGAGCCAGCTCGTCCACCCGCTGACTGATCGCCGCTGCCGGCGAGAGGTTGCGCGGACTTTCCAAAACCGAAGTTCTTACCGAGACGAAGGTTTACCGAAAAATAGCCGGGAGCCTCGCCAAAATTCCGCCGTATGAGGGCCGCCTGATCCTGATCAGCAACGTTGCAATACGACGCGGTAACACCCCATCGTGAACAAGCTGCAGCCAGCTCACCGAATGTCGGACGTTCAGTAAACAAGGTATCGCCGTTCAAATCGCTACCCTTCGTAATATTGAAGGGCCTTCCCGAGCTTGCGATTATGAATGGGCTGACAGAGATATTCCATGGCAGGGAAAAGTTTCCTCCGATCACAAAGTTGTGCCGAATATCGAAAGCCGATCGTCCGAACTCGCCGCTGAGATCATAGGAATATGCCGGAAAGCTTCCCGCTCCGTCCGAATCGCCTTTCGCAAATCCAAGACTGTAATTCGCAAAAAGGTTGAAGCCCGTGCGAAATGCTGACCGAATATTCACGTTAAGGCGATTTTGATCGAGCGTGCCGGTCGATTCGTATTCGAAGATATTTCCTTGCGTCGGATCGGGACGCGGGGCGCTGATGCAGTCCACCTGGAGCGGACAGATCGGAGCGTTGATGTTCCGAGAACGCAGTACGTTCTGCGTGCGCGAACCGATATAGAAAGCCGCCAACGTCGTTCTTGAAGGTAACTGTCGCTCGACTCCCAACGCCCACTGCGACATCACCGGGACTTGTAGATCGCCGGAGACCTGCCTGATAGTGTTCGATTGCGGAAGAGCAGCAAGGATCTGCGCCGACGTCGGAACATTCGTAACGCCGCCGAGCGAGAACACGGGCAGTTGCAGCAGAGCTATCGCCGCGGCTCGCCGTATAGGATCAGTTTCGTTGGCACTGACGATAAGGTCGAGTTGCTCGGTACCACCGAAGCGGAGTGCCTGGAGAGTAAGGTTTTCACTGAAGCGTTCGTAGAATAACCCAAAGCCTCCGCGAACAACTGTCTTCGGCGCCCGAGCTCCGCCAGCACCAGGCGACCAGGCAAATGAAAAGCGCGGTGCAAAATTCGTATTGTCACTGACGTTCGTTTGATTTTCGTAGCGCAGTCCAAAGCTTAGCGTCAAACCCGGATTAACGCGCCAATCATCCGAGATAAATAAGCCGAAGTCTGTCCGGGAAACATCTTGTTCAGGATCTCCGACCACTATTCGAAACTGAGTCGGAAAGTAACGTGGATCCGAGTTCCCAAGGATGCGGCCGCGGTATTGGTCGAGGGGACTCAGAGCGGGAGAGACGACAACACATGCCGGCGGATCTACAGGCGTACAGTTTGCGGGACTTCGCACTTCAGGAGATCCAGGAAATGAAAACGTTCCGCCAAAGTTATTTTCCGAGCGATCGGTAAAACTGATGCCGCGAAGCCGAACGCCGAATTTCAGTGCGTGCGCCGAGTTCTTTCCGGCCGAGGTCGTCGTGTAATTTTGAAGCTCCCATTCGTTTGAACGATTAAAGCTCAACCCGATCTGCGAGCCGCCGCCGGTAAATGCGTCGGCGACATTTATTGTCGGGATTGAATTGTCGCCCGTCTGCTGCCGCTTCTCCACCGAGTATTCAAACCGGGTTTCATTTATCGTTGTCGGATTGATGATCATTGTCTCGGTAAGCCGGATCTCATGCTCACGATTTGTCGTTTCATACGCCCGAGACGGGAGCGAAGTACCGCCAATACCCTGATTCTCAACAGATGAGCGCGAAAAACTGTAGCGCGTGATGAGAGTATTCTTATCATTCAGCGCAAAATCGAACCGCGGGCTGAAAGAGAACCGGCGACTCGGAATTCGAAAATCCTGCTGAAACGGCACAGGGCTAAGGGCAGGATCGAGGATGATCGCATTCACGATCGTATTGTTATCGACATCCCGATTGTTGATGTCGACGAAATATGATGACTTCCCCTTTTTCAGAGGGCCCGAAAAGTTCCCGCCAAAGAAGCGAAGCTGGCTGGGGGCCCGGTTCGAAGCGAAGGGATTGCGAGAGTTCAAGCTCTCATCGTTGAAATTGAAGAAAGCATTGCCCCGAAATTTGTCCGCCCCGGGCTTGGTGAAGATCTCAATTCGTCCGAATCCAAGCCGATCGTACTCAGCCGAAAATGGATTCTGATTTATGCGGATCTCGCGGATCGCTTCCTTAGGCGGAAGACGGCCCCCAGTAAATCCGTCGATGTAGATCTGTCCGCCGTTCGGTCCCGATGACGGACCTGCGAGCGCCTGTAGCGCCGCCTCAAGCTCGTCAGGATCGTCCGGCAGCGCTTCGAGGTCCTTTTCCTTAAGTACCGTGGCCCCGGCGTTGTTCTGCGGATCGGTCGAAACGCCGTCGCTGCTCGCGATATCGACCTGCTCCTCGACGCCCTCAACGGTCAAGGGAACCAAGAGCTCTTCGCGGTTCCCCGCGGTGACCTCAACTTCCGTATTCTCATAAAGCGCGAAATTCGCGGCCTTAACCCGAACTGTGTATGTACCGGGAGCGAGTCCCGTAACTGAAAACTCGCCACGCGAATTGCTCGTCGCAGTCTTCTCTTTGCCGTCTGCCGAAACCACGGTTACCGAAGCTCCGACAACAACAGCACCGAGAGTGTCTTGCACCTGGCCGCCTACGCTTCCGGTTTGCTGACCGAACGCCGTGACAGAAAATATTAATGTAAAAAGAAACAGTTTTATAAATTTCGTCATTTCAAATATGCGGAAAACAAAAGCATTGTTAAGGCTCACGAATAATCGTGAAACGAGTTCCATAATCTCGCACCGCTTTACGGTCCGCCAAATCCGTCCAAGCCGGGAATGTCTAAACTTAGGCCGCCCTGTCCCCTCTGGCCTCCGCTCGCCGCCTGAGCTTTAGCCGCCCTCAGGAACGGTTCGACCCCGGCAAGCAACTTGATAGCGGTAATATGTTCGGGCGTATTGTTCTTAGTGCTCGAAACAGCGATAACGTCACCGGTTTTCAGATCGGCCGCAGTAATATTTGGAAAACGCTCCAACATGTCATCTATTCCGCGTGCTCCGCCGAAGCCGCGACCGGGTCCATTCTGTCCGGCCTGTCCACCCGCAGCGGCGCCATTTGCCTGAGGAGGCACGGCGGCTCCAGAACCAGGGCCGCCGGCGGGTCGCATTCCCCCGGCCTGTCCCGATTGCATTGCCGCCATTCGCTGGGCCATTTCTTCGGGAAATCTCTTTAGAACGGAGGCCGACCCGAGCTCGACCGTCACGTCCTTTTTCGACTGTTCGTCGGTAATAACGACCTCGTTCCTGGCTACGTCAACCGCCTTAACTGTTCCCACTACCGTGCGGAATGCGCCGGTAACGATTTCTTCGGCCGCAAAGCTCGTGCCGTCCGCGCTTCTGTCGCCAAGCGCACGAAGCATGTCCCCCGCCTGAATCTCATTTACCGAGCTCGTCTTTGCTTCACTAAATTTGACGGAATTCGGTGCGTATCGCAGAACCTTCGCCCCTTCTTTGGGCGTCAGAACCACGGTCGTCGTGTTTGCCAGGCCGCGAACATCGACCTTGATCTGGCGGGTGATCTGGTCAACCGCCGAAACGCGTCCGGAGATTCCCTTCGCCGCCCAGAGTTCCCTCTCTTTGACCTGCCTCTGCGTAATGTCCGACTTCGTCATCAGATAAATCGACTTGGCCGCCAGTGTTGCCTTATCCGCCGAGAAGAATCCGGTGACGAGTAGCTTGTCGCCAACGCCGATGTCGGACAACGACGACGCTACCGCGGCGGCCAGTACGGGATTCTCAGGAGGAACTCGTTTGTACTCCGTCTTTTCCGTCAACAGGACCTCAAGCGCTCCGTCTTTTGTTTGAACGACGACCTTTCCACTCTCTATCGAACTCACATCGCCTGTCACAACCGAAGCCTTTCCGGTAACGGTTTGCGAAAACACACTCGAAATATTTCCGGCAAGTAAGACCACGGCAAATGCGATATTAAGAAAATTGCGTAACTTCATAGGTTTCTGTAAATAATATAGCGCTGCGCTCGATCCGACGGACGCGTCTTGGCTCGAATGTTTTAAGACGTAATTTTTCGTTAGGGGGTTTACTTTTTATGTAAAGTTTTGTCAGGACTGAAGTTGCTTTGATCAACGAGCCGTCCACTTCGGCTGCGACCGGGCGGTTAGCACAAGCCCGACGCCGGTCGAAAAGAGGATAAAGAGAGCGATAGTCCAAATGTACGGAATCGAAAGTACCAACGTCCACGTTACGACACCTATCAGGATCGCCAGCGTCTCCGAACTGTTCTTCTCGCCAAGAAAGTACTTCTGAAGAACCTTGCCAACGCTCACATTCAACGCCACGCGGCCAAAAATATACGCGAGCATGATCAACGTTAACGCCATCAGCCCAAAGATCACTCCGAAAGGATTTGGCAGTAATTGAAGCATGGCCGCAACACCGAATGTTGTACCAAGGAATGCCGCCGCACCGATCGCCACTATCTTCAGCGTAGACAACTGAAATCGAGCGATCGCTCGGCTCACGGCCCCCGGAGCAAGCGTGGCTAGTCCGAGCGACAAGACAAACCAGAAAAGAACCGAAAGTATGCGCTGGGCCAGGAACGCCAACGAGAAATGAGGCGAAAACAATGATGACGGATTCTGTGCCATGTCGCGGATCTCTTCCTCATAACCGGCGTACATCACCGTCTCACGTCCATCTTCGCGGAGAGGTTCGGAACTCTCAGGCTTGTAGGCACCTCCGACCGCGAATACGTCGCCGCCGATATACGCCCCTTCTTTCTGTATCACCGACCCGCCGACCGCCACGACGTTTTCTGTTACTCTGCCTTCCACGATGACGTCGCCGCCGATAGCCACAACTAACTTCGCTCGGGTCTTAACGATAACCGTCTTTCCGAAACTGACTATCTCCTGATCAGGTGCGTCTTCGATCGTCAGGGTTTCCGTCGAAACCGATATTTGAGCAAAGGAAACGATCACACCGCTCAGGATCATGACCGCCGTAGCTGCGAGAATCCGCAAATTAAAATAATGCGTGCCGGGTGGAATTGAGATTGAAGCGATTGTAGTTGTCACTTGGCGATAACCCGGAATGAGCTAAGTGCGGCGAAAACGGACCGCCAGCCGCGAAAATAGACAAAGCGACAAAACGAAGAGGGCGAGGAAAACCAATACCGACGTTCCCGAGTCCAACAGAGCCTTTGAGGAGAGCGTTCTAAAAATAATGGCCGAGCCCAACGCGACATCATAGACAAGATGTCCTGCCGATAACACGACGGCAAGGACCTTTTCGAATATCGCAACGGTGCCAGCTAACGCTATTTCCGAGCTGCTGCCGAGGGCAAAGAGCGAAAACATGATCAGCGCCACGCAAATAAAAGCAGCGTTTCGTCTCTCGTGCGGCCGCCGAAGTCCGCTGACGCGAGACTCCGCATTAGCAACGACCGCTCGAGTAAAGTCGCACGGCAGGTCGATCTCATTTTTTTCGTCGAGAGAATAATCGAGAGCGTTAAGAAAACTCTTTTGGAGATTCAGATCGTCGGTGCAGGTCCGACATCCCGACACATGCTGTTCAAGCTCGAGCTCATCGCGCCGAGACAATTCGCCGTCAATGTACGCCGAAAGCTCCGGCGACGGGCAAACTGTTCCTTTCTCGATATCGATATGCTCCATTTCCTGCTACGTCCCACTATTTCAGAAATTTTATTGTCAGAGGGTAGCTCCACAACTCGCCTTCATTATTCGCCTTCAGCGCCCCAATTATGGGAAAAATAATAGCCATCAGCCAGACGGCAGCACCGGTCAGAAATCCCACAAGCACAAACATCAGAATAAAACTCACGACGCCATAAATAGTCGCCGATATCATCCAGTTCGTTACCATTTTTCCGTGAGCATCGAGAGCGGGTATTTTGTCCCGCTGCGTCTGCCATAGAACGATCGGAAGAACAATGCCGAGTGGAAAGACAAGTGCGAAGGCTAATCCGGAAAGATGCAGAAACAATCCCATCTGCTTTTCATCTGGCGTCTGCAGTGCCATCTGCGGGCGATATTGCATATCAAAACTCATAAAAGTTCTCCTCTATATACCAGTGAATCCCCGTTCAACAAAAATCTCTCGCATCATTTCCCTCGCCCGGAAGAGTCGATTCTTGACCGTGCCGAGCGGCAACCCCGTCACATCGGCGATCTCGTCGTAACTGAGGTCCTTGGAATGGCGGAGTAAGATCAATTCCCGATAAGCCGACGGAAG
>JBBKXD010000143.1:0-3420 GCA_037969295.1 Pyrinomonadaceae bacterium
ACACGATCCGGAAGTTTTGATTTTGGACGAGCCGCTGAACGGCCTCGACCCCGTCGGTAGACGCGATCTACAAAACCTCCTAAAGCGGTTAGCAGACGCCGGCAAAACCATCGTCATTAGCAGCCACATCCTGCACGAAGTCGAACAGATGACGCGGCATATCGTGCTGCTGCACAAAGGACGCCTGTTGGCACTCGGAGATGTCGGTGAGATTCGCAGCCTGATCGATAAGCATCCGCATCGCGTCCGTGTTGAAATGGAGGGCGCGCGCCCGTTTGCCCGCAAGCTCATGGCGATGCCGAATGTGTTGTCCGTTACGTTTGATCGGCACAATCCCAACCTCGTTGAGATTGAAACCGCCGAGCCTGACACTTTTTATACAGAAGTCTCCGATCTTGTTTTGTCGGAGGGCATCGAGTTTTCGGCGTTTACGTCGCCCGACAATAATTTGGAATCCGTTTTCGGATACTTGGTGAAGGGATGAGTTTTCTAGAATTACTGTCGTGGTCGGTTTGGGACCTCATGCGTCCTCGAAAGATCATCACTATGGTGGTCTGCGGATTGATGGGCCCGTTCTTCGGAGCGCTGGCAAAATACGCATCCGGTTCGTCGGCTGCGGCTTTCGGACTTGCGATGCCGCTCGCAGTTTTCTCGTTTACGCTGATTATTCTGTCAGTTGTTTTTGCCGCTGGAATCGTTTCTTCGGAAATGGTCGGCAAGACAATCTCCTACTTGCTTACGCGGCCCATTCCGCGTTACAAAATGCTGCTTGCAAAGTGGCTGGGCGCCACCCTGGTTGTCGCGATTGCAACGACCATTTCGGCGATCCTGACCGCGCTAGCGATCTATGGCCTCGACATCGGCTCATCGCCGTTGTTCGGCGTGCTCTGGCTCGTACCTGTGGGCGCTGTGGCGTATTGCAGCCTGTTTACTTTGATGTCTGTTTTGAGCACAAAGCCCTGGCTCTTCGCGGTGACCTTCGGTTTCCTCTGGGAGACCTGGGTGCCGCTGCTGCCAGGTGACTTGAAAATGCTTTCGTTGATGGCGCAGATCCGCGCTCTCGGTCCGGAAGGCTCGTTCTCATCGGTTCCGTCTGGGCTCGCTGAGGCATTGTCGAGGCTGAATCAAAACGAGATACCAGCATCAACTGCGTGGAACACGCTCGCGATCATCACGGTGCTTTCGCTTGTTATCTCTTGCGTCGTCTTTACCGTGAGCGAATACGTCCCAAAGGACGAAGCTCAGTAGCATGTTGGACACCCCTTAAACGAAAGGGGGAGCGCCGAAGCCGCACGACGCTCCCGTGGTCCATCCGGGATGAAAAGTGTTTACGCCCTGCATTGATCCCCTCGGGCGTTCTTACGTACGGACGCGGGCGCATCTTCGAAAGGCGCGAGATTCTCGGGAACTGGAATGCCTAGAACTCGAGAGCTAGACCGTCATAGCCAACGGTAATGCCGCGCGGAGCGAAAAATTCTTCCAACTGGCCGTGGGTGGCACCGCCGCTAGCCGCGTGGTGTGTGGTCACTATCGTCGTGCGAGCGTCGACACAGCCGAGGTCGCGCATCTTTCCGATCATGCCGACCACTTCCTCGCACGACAGGTGGCCCCAATAGTCGCTCGGGTTGAACCCGTCGGTGGCCTCGATCGCCACACAGTCAAATCGCGTTCCGGCGATGAAATCCCAGGTCGCCTGCTGGTATACCCCGGTGTCCGTGGCGTAGAGCATCCGCGTGCCTTCGCGCTCAATGATCAAATTGACGCTGTCTTCGTCCAGCTTATGGTACGCCCTAATCGGAGTAACTGAGTAGTCGCCAACTTCAACAACCACGAAGCTTTCGATACTCTGCGTGGCGATCGATCCGGCGTCCGGAAAAGCGTTCGCGAGTGATCGAAGCACGTTGCCGTTCCCTAATACTTCCGGCGCGTCGGTCGCATCGGGCACAAATGGCGGCAGGCAATATTGAAACTGGCCGGGGTCAAAATGGTCGTAGTGCGAATGGGTAACGACAACCCATTTCCAATCCGCGGGCGCGACCCCCTGCGTAACAGCCTGCGCAAAGGTGTCGGGCCCGAAGTCGATCTTCAGTACTCCGTCCACCACCGCCCCACTACGCGTACGAATCTCTTTACCGCCGTGCTCGCGCGCAAAGTCCGAGAGTTCGCCCCGTCCGAAGAAGGACGGAATCCCGTCCGCTCCTCCGGTACCGAGCAAGTGCAGCTTCATTACCAGTCGCTCATCGACCAAAACACCAACCCGCTCAGGAGTTTGGGATAGTAATACGTGGACTTTTGGGGCATCTTCTCGCCACCCAGGGCGATTCGGCGCATCTCGTCTACGCTCGGCGGGTTCATTAAGAACGATACGGTGTTAGCCCCGCCTTCGGCTGCATCGATCGCTTCCTGCGCATCCCTCGTGTAGCCGACCTTGTCCATCCCGTCGATGCCGAACAAGTCTTTCAAGATCGCTTCGTGCAGGATCGTGACGTCGAGCATTTTGAGCAGGTCGCTGCCCTCGCCTTCGATCCAGACAAGCGGCTGTATCGGAAGGTCCATTGCAGCAAGGATCCCGGTGCCGCCGGGTAATGCGATCGCGAACGCCGTCGATCCCGCCCTGCCCAACTCATCCGTAAGCCGATCATTCAGCACGCGTCGCGTTTGGAACCGCCTCTTCAACCTCTCCTCGACTTCGCCCGCCGGAATCGGGAAGTTCTCGACGACGCGGTGCGTCGGCAACAGGATCAAACCGGGATCGTCCATCGCCGAAAGCGCAATCATCATGAAATCTTCCGGAATTTCTCCGGTGTGCTCGCCCATCGCCTCGCGGAACGCCACTGCGGTCTCATATCGGTGATGGCCGTCGGCAATCCACAGCCGCTTGCCTTCGAACGCTTGAGAGATTGCTTCGACCGCAACAGGGTCGGCAGTATTGGCTAGCTCGTGAACAATCCCGTCGTCGGTTGTGACTTCGGCAACAACTTCGAAATCCACATCGGCAAGCTGCCGGTTCGAGCCCTCGTAGAGCCCATAGATACACTCCAGATGCGTTCGCGTGGCTTCAAGAAGCCGCAGCCGATCTTCCTTATGTTTCGGGAAAGTTTGCTCGTGCGGCAGCACGACGCCTTTACTGTAAGGCTCTACTTTTAGCAAAACGATAAGCGACTCGCGCGTAAGACGCTCACCGGATACAGGATCGACGAAGGTCTGTCGGTACCGGTAGTAATTCGGTTGGTCGTCCAGAACGAGCGCACCTTCCTCGCGCCACGCCGATAGCCTCGCGGAACTCCGTCCGTATTTAATAAACTGGCTTCGGTCGCCTTCTTCAGACTCTGGCATCGTGAGCCAGACCGTGTTGTAAGGACTCAGCGAACCGAATTCCTCCCGACCCGCGGAAGAAATGACATCGTAAGGGGGCGCGAC
>JBBKXD010000144.1:0-7289 GCA_037969295.1 Pyrinomonadaceae bacterium
CGCTGCGGGAAATTCTCGACGCTGTCGGCATACCTGATCTGTTGGATACGATCGAGATCATCAGACAGGCGGCGGAGGGGTTAGAGGCGCTCCATGCGGGAGGGCTGACGCACGGCGCGGTGAATCCGCGAAACATTATTGTGTCGGGGGATGCACGTCGACCGGTCGTTCGGCTCCAGGTTGCCGATCTCGGCCGGGCAGCGCAGCAGACGATAATTTCGAACCGGTTTCTGATCGATTCCGAACTGGACGCGCTGCGATACTTTTCGCCGGAGCAGTGTTCGGGCGAAGACACGAGTGCGCACAGTGACGTCTATAGCCTCGGCGTAGTTTTTTATGAACTGCTCGCGGGTGTTCCGCCATTTGATGCGACGACCGCAGCCGGGCTGATCCATCAGCATAAAAATCAACAACCGCCCGAAATAAAGGTCCAGAATTTTGATCTTCGGATGTTGGTGACTCACGCCCTGACCGAGGCTCTGCAGAAGACGCCACGGCTGCGACAATCTTCGGCGAACATGTTTGCCCGACAGCTTCGCCACATCGAACAACTCGCGACACATGCCACAACGCCGCCGCCGGCGGGTGTCGTGCGGAAACCCACCTTGCCTGCGAAACCGGCTCCGGGGAGAGTCGTTATTTCTCCGACGAGTAAGGCCGACGATTCAGTTCAATCAGAAGACGTCGCGAAGCTCGGGACGGAAACGTCGGCGACGCACACTCGATCTATAGCGGTTCAGGCTTCGCCCGTTGAGATTCACGACGTCGCTCGAGCTGCCGAAAGCGCACCGGGCATATCGGGTGATCCGATGGACTCGACGACTTCGAATGAGAAGCCGATCTTTGTTACGGCGCGTGCGCGTTTGAATTCGTGGAAGAAAAAAGTGCACGCGCTTGCCACGGGTCTGGCTTCGGACATAAAGCCTCGAGCGGCATCGATCTTCGCATCGGGCGAGAGCAAGCGAACCAACGATCTGTCGATCGGAGCTTCGTCGCGCGATGAGAATCCTATTGGCGTGGAGCGTAAGAAGATCGCGTGGCAGACGCCCGACGACGACATTCCTTCAGAAGCTGCTGTTTCTGAAGTCCGGGCCAAAGAAGGCATACCCCACGCATCTGAACCGCGGATCGCCGCGACGGTAGAGGCGATCGAAGCTGCAATAGTCGAGCTACCGAAAAGCGAGGCGGCGGCAATTCCGGTCGCCGAACAGTTGCCGGTCGAAACTGTGATCGAGACACCGGCCATCGTCGCTGCTCCATCAGCAAACGACGCGTCACTCGCAACGAAGGCCCGGCACATTGATGCGCGGCGGCGCTCGGCAAAGAGCCGCGTCATCGCTGATCGAAGACAAAAGACGGCTAATGTACCGATGGCGAAAGAAACTCCGAAGGAAAATTCGATCCCCACGCCTGTGCCCGTGATAGCCGCGAGAGAGAATGTTCCTCCGCCGACGGCGTTTCATCTAACGTCTAACATCAAAGCTCCCGCAACCGTCGCCGGTGATACGAACTGTCCTCCGACAAAGACGAACACGGCGAAACCGAATCGAAGCGGGCTTGGATTCAAGGTTAACTTCGCCGATCTGGAAGAGATCACGCTCGTCAGGCCGCCGAGCAAACGTATCAAGATCGACTGGGAACGCGCGGTGGCTCGTCCGGATCTTTTCACTGCCAAACCTCAGCGAGCCGCTCAGCGCGAGATCGTATTTTCACCGACGCTTCTCGGCGACACTGCTCGAGCGGCGAAGATCGAGCCGCTTCGAAATGACGAAATTTTTGCAGGCTACGGTGGATCTGACGCACACGGGCTCGGACGTCACCGGTCGGTGATGATCGGCGGTGGAATTGTCGCGTTGCTCGCGCTGCTGTTGTTCGGCAACGATTCGGTCACGCGATATTTCCAAACCTGGAGCTCGGCGGATTCGGTTTCTACCGAAGCGGCCAAGGCAAGAGACACCGAGCCGCCTGTCGCACCAACTGCAAAGACGTCAAAACCAAAAGTAACGAAAAAAGATCGGGCAACCATGGTTAAGGAACGGAACGCAGTATTGACCGCGCCGGTGCCGAAGGTAACTAGCCGCGTCGATTCGAAGCCGGTGCCAAGATCATCGCTACCGGAGAAAACCAAATCGGTGCGCCAGATCAAAGTGGAGAAGCGAGCATCCGAGAAATCGCCACAAGCACCGGCCGGCAGTGCGACCCGGCCGCGAATCGTTAACGTTCCGAACTAAGGGAAGGCACCCACAACTGCGCTCTGGGAACGGCCCGAGCTATTTACCTACGTTTCGATCGCAACGACGTCATCTCTGAATTTAAGGCTAGGCGTGTTTCGTGTTCTCCTTCGTCTGTTTCGTCGTGTGAGTTAGTGGTTTCAGGGGCCAGCTAACGACCTGAAACCACTAACTCACACGAAATCACACGAACAAAGCCAGGACACGAAACCGGAACCATTGCAGACACTTTCGTAACTTGTTTGCTTCGGGGTTCGGCTTTCATACTGCATACCACAGATCGCACGATACACACGAAGGAGCCCAACATTAGTAACATACAAATACACGGAAACACAGAACAAAGCGGGAAGATGTCGTCCGTCTTCGACGTGAACCAGCCCTCGAAATTCCCTGTGCTAAAATTGACCGCGATGCTCAAGCGCTTTTGTTTTGCCTTACTCAACCTGTCCTTGCTCATTCTTGGGCCGATCCATATCACGCTTGCTTATTCGAGCTTGGACGAAGTACATCTGCTCGACCCTCCAACTTCACATTTCAAACTTCCATCCGAGCCGCTGGTCCGTATCGGCCTGACGACGAACGCGAGCTCGGTTTTGATCACGACGACAGATACACAGCTTGTCGCATACAGCCTGGATGAGCCGAACAGATACCTTGCGACAAATCGTGTATCCGTTTCGGCACGTGCGTATCGTCCGCCCGAAGTCGAGAATTACCGTTTCGAGATACAAAATCTGCCGACCGCGGCCGAAGCTGACGATGTCGCTAAGCAAGTCAGAGAAGAAACCGGCGAGAGCGCTTTGGTGAGCATCGATATCGCGACGAATACGTGGAAGGTTTGGATCGGCTCGATGAAACCGACTCCTGAAGAGTCGGACGCGTTCAAGGCGATGCTCGCCGAAAAAGGATTTCAGGACGTTGTTATCGTGACCGAGAAAAAGATCGTCCCGTCCGACGATGCCGTCGAGCTTTCACGTCAATTAAGAACCGCGGGCAAATCGGAAGTGCGAAGCTTGATCAGGACGACCGGGACGTCGAACGTAATGGGCCCGGACGTTGTGAATCCCGGCTTGCGCGAAGTTATCGTCAGCGGCGGCAGCGAAACCGCAAAATACGCGTCACTGAAATCCGTTGCGTTCGGTTCGTTTAGCGAACGAGCGACTCCGGTCCGGCTGAATGGCAAGGCATATCGCGGAAAGCTCGAGGTGTTCGTCAATTCGCGCGGAACACTGACGGTCGTAAACGTTGTTCCCCTTGAAGATTATCTGCTCGGCGTCGTACCGGCGGAACTATCGCTGCCACATCTCGAAGCGCAAAAGGCGCAGGCGATCGCCGCTCGAACTTACGCGGTTGCCAATACGAACACATACGGCACGAAAGGATTCGACATGGTCCCGACCGTCTGGTCGCAGGTGTACAAAGGCGTCGCGATCGAGACGAAAATGGGAACGCAGGCCGTGAATGAGACTCGAGGAATTATCGCGACGTACGACGGAAAGCCGATCATGGCGTACTTTACATCGACGTGCGGCGGACGCACCGAAAATGTGGAGAACGTTTTTGATACGCGTGAGCCGTACCTTCGCGGCGTCGAATGTTCGCTCGAGGGCCATCGTCATTTCGATCCATTTTTGATCAAGACGATCCGCACGCCCGCCAAGCTTCGCAGTGACGAATATCTCGACCTGACTCGGTTGATGTCTTTGCTGGCGGTGAACGGATTTTCGTTGACGACGAATCAATTTACCGACGACTGGTTCGACGAAGAGCCAACCGTCGGCGAAGTTTCGAACTGGATCAACCAACTCGCGTCGCGGTTCGGCAAACCTTTTCCGAACGTAACAAAAGAGACGCTGAAACCGCTCGAGCTGGCACGCGTTCTGGCGTCGTTCGCATACACGCCCGGAGCCGCGGACACGCTGCTGAGCGATTCGGATGTAAATTACCACTTGTCGTTCGATGACGCCGGCGAGGTTCCGAAAGAGCGACGCGCCGATCTCGCGATGCTGATGCGCGACGGGCTGTTTACGCTTCACGCCGATCTCACACTGAAACCGCAAAAATATTATCGACGTGCTGATCTTCTCCGTCTTGTTCGACAGATCTACGAAAAGAAAAAATGGATGCCGACGCTGCAGACCGGCGAGGCAAAATCGACGGCGGATGGAAAACTTGTATTGAAGAGCGGGCGAACGGAGAAGACAGTGACGGTCAGACCGGACGTATTTTTGTTTCGCACGTTTGGTGACAGGTCGTTTCCTGTCAAAGAGGTCGCGCTCGTCGGAGGCGAACAAGTACGTTTTCAGACCGATCCAACGGGTGCCATTATTTTTCTTGAGATCAGCCCGACCGATCAGCCGACTGTCGCCGAGCGGATGTCGCCGTTTACGAATTGGACAGAGACACTTTCCTCTTCTGCTGTTCAGTCACGGCTCTCACGATACGTTCGCGGAATCGGTATGCTTTACGATGTGAACATCAAGCAGCAAGGATATTCGCGGCGGGCGGCCGAGATCGAGATCATCGGATCGAACGGTGTGAAAACTCTCAAAGGCGGGAAGATCCGATCCGCGCTGCGTCTACGTGAACAGCTTTTCGTCATGAATAAGCGTTATGCCGGAAACCAGGTCGCGAGCTACACCTTCACCGGCCGCGGTTGGGGCCACGGCGTCGGTATGTGCCAGTACGGTGCTTACGGATTAGCAAAGATGGGCGTGAAGGCCGACGAGATCATCAAGCATTACTACACCGGCGTCGATGTGACGAAGGCATATTAGCCGCCGGACTTAGCCGGCAAGGTAGCGCGAAGCACGAGGTAACCCATCAGGCCGGAAACCAACGAGCCGATCACGATACCCAGCCGTTCCAGACCGAGATACGCCGTGCTGCCCTGCTCGAATGCAAGCGAGGCGATAAACAGGCTCATCGTAAATCCAATACCGCACAGCAACGCCGCACCATAGATCTGCCACCAATCGACGCCTTCGGGAAGCTCGGCGATTCCGAGACGAGTTGCGATCCAGCACATCGCGAGTACACCGATCTGTTTACCAAAAAACAATCCGATCACGATGCCGAGCGAAACCGGATGAAACACGTCGCTTATCGAGAGGCCGATGATCGAGACACCGGCGTTCGCGAATGCAAAGACCGGCAGGATACCGAACGCAACCCATGGATGCAGCGTGTGTTCGAGCTGTCGGAGAGGTGACGGTGAATCAGAACTGTCCTTCCCGCGCATCGGAATGAACATTGCAAGTACAACACCCGCCAGCGTTGCGTGTACGCCTGACTTCAGGACCGCCACCCACAGTGGAATGCCGATCAGGATATACGCCGCGGGCCGCATCACGCCAAGGCGATTTAGCACGACGAGTGCAAGGATCAAACCGCCCGCGACGATCAGCGAGAGCGAGGACAGACTGGCGGTATAGAAGACGGCGATCACAATGATCGCCCCGAGATCATCGAAGATGGCGACGCTCAAGAGAAAGGCCTTTAAAGCCGTCGATACCCGACCACCCAGAAGTGAAAGAACTCCTAATGCGAAGGCAATGTCCGTTGCGGTCGGGATCGCCCATCCATTCATCGCGACCGGATCCGTCCAGTTGAACGCCGCGTACAAGGCCGCGGGTACCAGCATTCCGCCGACTGCCGCGAACGCCGGCAAACTCGCTTGACGAAGACTGGACAGGTCACCATCGAGGACTTCGCGCTTTAGCTCCAGGCCGATGTGAAAAAAGAACACGGCCATCAACCCATCGTGGATCCAAAGCAGCAACGGCTTTGCGATTTCCAGGGTGCCGATACTTACCGCAAAGGGAAGATCGAGTAGCCTCGCATAGTAGACCGCCAGCGGTGAGTTGGCGACGATCAGCGCGAGCACGGCGGAGGCCATAAGGATCAAACCGCCTGCTGCTTCGAGCCGCAGAAAATCCTGGAAGGGCTGCAGAAGTTTTTTGTCCGTAGACGATGTCTTTGTTTGCATGGAAATCAGCGAATCTTCTAGTTAGCCGTGGGAAGCTTGGTGTAGTGTGGCAATCGAATTAAAGTGGCTAATGCTGATCGAGCCTACCGGCCGCGCTCTAGGAGGGCTTACACAAATCGTTCGACCGTCAAGCCTTAGTTACCGTAAAGTCTCGTTCGATGTTTCGTCGTATTCAAGCTTCAGGATCAACGGCGGAATCGTCGTCTTTTTCGGTATAAAAGTAGCTTTGTATTGTTTTTGTCCTTCAACAAAAGTTACTCCCGGCTTGATCCAATACGCAAAGTTCTCAAAAACCGGAATCGAAAATTTTCCTTGCCGGTCGGTTTTAACGTAAATGTAGCCACGCTTCTCATTCGCAAAACCAACGCTAACTTCAAAGTCTGGAATTGGTGTACCGTCCTCTGCGACCACAACGCCAGCCGCCGTGCGCTCTCGATACCTTGGTTTGGTCTTGTTCAAGTCAAGGTCATAACACGCCAGTTTTGTTTCATCACTAATTGCATCCAGTTCTTTTCGATACGCTTCGTTAATAAAACCAAGTTGCGGATATGGGTTTACAATCGGCAGCGGTACCGGCCGAGTTTGTTCTTCGGGGAATTCGTTTCCGCATTGCATATCCAGCATTTGAAACCGAAGGAAAGAAAAAGACAAATTACAGTCCGGGGTGGGTTTGACTGCAAAGTTCCATTCGCGTGGCTCCTGCAGGACGGCCTCCGGTAAAGGATTCATCGGAGAAGTTCTGGTGTATATAAATACGTATTGCTTTTTCGATGTCCGAACGAGCAAATAGGAGCTAAATTGATATGCAACAATAACCCCGCGGATGTTCCTCGGCGGCGGGTCGGCAAAGCAAGGCGCTGCAAGCAGGAACGCCGGAATTAACAAGAAAACCGTGAAGATCTTGAGCTTGCCTTTCATCTAATTTAGCTTTTCAACTGGCAAATCACACATACCTTAGTCGTTATCACTCGATACAACGGAGCGCCTAACTGCGAGCCTCCGGACTAGATCTGGCGTGAGATTCGCCGTCTGATAAGAATAAATATCACGGCCAATATTGTGACGCC
>JBBKXD010000145.1:0-20598 GCA_037969295.1 Pyrinomonadaceae bacterium
ACCGTTAAGAACGCCAGCACACTCGACCTCAAGTCTTTGAATGAGCAACAGCTTAAAGAGAAACTAGATCTCTTCAAGGTTTTTGAATCGGCCCGGTCATATAAAGCAAGTCTGGATGCCCAGGCAATGCGGCTCGCCGATATGGACGGTCGTACAGCAGATCGTGATAAGTTAAAAGATCTAGCTGACGACGGAAGGGAAAGGTTCTTAGAGCTGAGCAAAGTGGATAAGGCGATCCAAGATGAATTGGATGCCCGTCGCTCCGCCGAAGCAGAAGCAGAAGCGGCGAACGCGAACAAGAAATAATAAGAAATAAGCGTACGTAGTCTTTATTAAAAGGCGGTGCTCGATCGGAAATGGTCGGGCACCGCTTTCTATTCTAACCGCCACGCTAGCCCACCGCACATGAAATAAATAGCAAATGCTGTCGCTTAGATTGTAATATTAGACTAGCCGACTGATGATCCGAATCGAAGACATTATTGAGAAAGTAGAAGCTAACCGACCGAATGCAGATATAGATCTCATCCGGCGGGCCTATCTTTTTTCGGCGCTCCATCATCGCGGACAAAAGCGTGCGTCCGGTGAGCCGTACCTGGTACACCCACTCGAAGTGGCTGACATTCTGGCGGATCTCAGGCTTGACGAGGTCAGCGTGTCGACCGGACTGCTGCATGACGTCGTCGAGGACACGCTCGTTGACCTTGATACGATAAAGTCTTACTTCGGTGACGAGGTCACGCTCCTTGTCGACGGGCTTACAAAGATCGCACACATCAGCAATCTTTCGAAAGAAAAACAGCAGGCAGAAAACGTTCGAAAAATGGTGCTCGCGATGATCACCGACGTTCGTGTCGTGCTTATCAAACTGGCCGACCGCCTTCATAATATGCGAACAATGCAGTTTCTCAAGCCAGAGAAACGGGCGCGTATTTCGCAGGAAACTCTTGATATCTTTGCTCCCATCGCTCATCGTCTCGGGATGGGTAAGATGCGGAGCGAGCTCGAGGATCTTGCGTTCCAGAATCTCTATCCGGAAGAATATAAGCGTCTGGCGAAAGAAGTGGACGCGAGACGTCCCGAGCTGGAAGCGATCCTGGAAAAAACAAAGGGAACAATCGAAGCTCACCTGGCTGAGAATGACGTACCGTACGTGCTGGTACAGGGACGGGTCAAGCGTCTTTATTCGCTCTGGAAGAAACTGAAAAAGCAGAAGCTGATGATTGACCAGGTCTACGACCTAATCGCTGCCCGGGTCATTACTTACAACGATAAGAAGAATTGTTACCTTGCCCTTAGCGTGATTCACGATCTATGGACGCCCGTTCCCGAACGATTCAAGGATTGGATCGCAATCCCTCGTGACAACCTTTATCAGTCGCTGCATACCTCGGTTATCGGCGACGGCGGACAGGCGTTCGAGGTACAGATCCGGACCGAGGAAATGCACCGGATCGCCGAAGAAGGTGTCGCTGCCCACTGGCGCTATAAGGAAAGCAAACTCGGTGCGCAGGATGACGAAGGCAGTCTCGATGAGCTTCGCAAAACCGTCGAGAAACTTCTCCTCCCTCTGGTCGAAGATAATGCCGACAGTGGAGATTCCGAAGATTTTATCGAGTCGTTAAAGCTCGACCTGTTTCCAAAAGATGTCTACACGTTTACCCCGCGTGGAAAGGTCATCCAGCTTCCGCGTGGAGCGAGCCCGCTTGATTTTGCATACGCGATTCACTCGGAAGTCGGCGACACGTGCACGGGGGCGAAAATTAACGGCCGGATCGTTCCCTTGAGACACGAACTGCAGAACGGCGACGTCGTGGAAATAATGACGACCGCCAACTCCAAACCGTCGCGCGACTGGTTGAATTACGTCACAACATCAAAGGCAAAGAATCGTATTCGGCACTGGATATCTGAACAGCAGCGGGCCGATTCCATTGAGATGGGACGAAAGCTACTTGAAAAAGAGGCCGACCGATTTCGGGTCGCACCCAAAAAACTTATTAACAATGATGCGGAAATGAAACGTATCGCCAACGAGTACGGACTCGGTCGTCCTGAGGATCTGTTGGCATCCATCGGTTATGGAAAGACTCTCCCTCGAAACGTCCTTTCGAAGTTTCTCGGGGTTGAAAAGTTTGCGGAGTTGGATCCCGAAAAACGCAAGGAAACGAGGATAGCGAGCGGGGTTAAAGCCGTAAAGAAATTTATCGGCCTCGGTGAAGACGCAATTATCGTGAAAGGCGTCGACAATCTTCTAACAACGCGAGCGAGATGTTGTAATCCGCTCAGGGGCGAGGAGATCATCGGTTATATTTCGCTCGGAAAGGGAATCGTCGTTCATAACAAGCGGTGTAAGAATGTCGCCCAGTTAATGGTAAATAAAGAACGAATCGTCGAAGTTGACTGGGCGAAAACTGAAAAAGAGGAGATACAGTCGGTCGGTATTTTGGTTACCACAGAGAACAGAACCGGCATGTTGGCTGGTATCACCAATGCGATCGCGGACATCAAGACGGGTATTCGTGACGCTCGCGCGATAATTTCTCGCGACGACAAGGGTCAGATCGAGGTTACCGTAGAAGTTTTCGATAAAAAGCACTTAGATAAAGTACTCAGCGCTATTGGCAACGTTCCCGGTGTGATAGCCGTCGAAAGAGTTAACGCATAATGTAACTTTATTTTTCAGGCCCAGTTTGCTATCATTCGCCTTTTGCGGATTCGGCTCCGAAAGGCGATTTTTCAATGAGAGAGATAGTAGCCACAGATAAGGCTCCAGGTGCGATTGGTCCATACTCACAGGCCATTAAAACCGGAGGATTAATATTTTGCTCGGGGCAGATCCCGATTGATCCGGAAACGGGCGAGTTTGTGTCTAACGACATTGCTGAGCAGACCGAGCAGGTTTTAAAAAACTTAAGCGCGGTGTTGGAAGCAGGCGGAACGGATTTGGGCGGCGTGGTAAAGACGACGGTATTCCTAGCGGATATGAGCGACTTTGCTGTGATGAACGAAGTTTACGGGCGGTATTTCAGCGAAAACAAACCGGCCCGGGCGACCGTACAGGCTGCGAGACTGCCGCGTGATGCCAAAGTCGAGATCGAGTGTATCGCAGTCGTTTAGCTCTAGTGGATAAGTAAAAACGCCAAACGCTGTATGAGGCGTTCGGCGTCCTAATGAGCTTTACTGCGCTGCTATGCAGCTTTGACAACTTTACCGGACTTGATACACCGCGTGCAGACCTTCATTCGGCCATTGCCGCCTGAAGGAAGCTTGACACGGACAGGCTGCAAGTTCGGATTGAACCGACGGCGGGTCTTGTTGTTCGCATGTGAAACGTTGTTTCCAAACTGCGGGCCCTTGCCGCAAAGGTCGCATCTTTTTGCCATATGATAATTGCCTCCACTAAAAAATGAGGTGATAAATAAAAACAGTTATTTAAAAACTCAAAAAGAGAGTTTATACCAAAATAAGACTTCATCAGTCAAGCAATGATAATAATCGATAACCTCGAGGGAGTAATAGCCAAAGTGCAAATGCTAAGAGTTAGAGTTTTTTCTGTAACGATTCTACTAGCCGTAATTGCGATGATCGCAGGTTGTGGCGGAGCTACGCCTTCAACTTCGACCACGCCCGGTAACGTCGATCCCAGCGAAACGGCTGCGACGGTCAACGGCAAAGTCATAAAGATGGAAGATGTGGAACGGGGCGTCAAGCAGCAGGCCCAGGGTCAGGAGAGCAAACTGTCCCAGCTTGAGCTTGCGGGCGCGCGTTTGCAAGTCCTACAGGGACTGATCGAGCAGGAAGTCATGTTTCAGAAAGCTGAAAAGGAGGGCGTTGTTCCAAAAGATGAGGACGTCGCCGCCGAGATCAATAAGCAAAAGGTTGAGAGTCGGTTGTCAGCTGAAGAGTTCGATCGTCAGATGACGCAGGCCGGCCTCACCGAAGCGTCATATCGCGACAGTGTTAAGCGGGCCATGGCGATCAAAGCGCTTGTGGACAAGGTCACAGGCCGGATCCAAACTCCAAAGGAAAACGAGATCGATGCTTTTTTCAATGGAAATCCTGAAATGTTCGTGAAAAAGCGTGGTGTTCGCCTCGCGGCGATCGTCGTCGATCCAAGCAACAGCGGCCAGGGTGATACGACTACCGACGCCGTTTCGGGCGACTTGAGAGTGAAAGAAGTTCTCACTAAGCTCCAGCAACCCGGATCGGACTTTTCGGGTCTCGCCCGCGAATACAGCGAAGATCCTTCAAAATTTCAAGGCGGCGATCTTGGATTTTTCACCGAAGAAGAGCTGAGACAGAGCTATCCGCAACTTATTGATGGTTTCATGAATCCTCAGTTCACGGTGGGTAGGATCACGAACGCAGTCCCCGTCGCCGGCAAGGCTTATATTTTCAAGCTTCAGGAGCGTGTAGAAAAAGAAGAGAATCTCACGCTTGATAGTCCGCAGGTCAAGCAGCAGATCAACGAGATGCTTGTGACTAATCGTAAGCAGCTCCTTGCAGCGTCATACCAGGCGATCGCGATGAATGAGGCTAAGATCGAGAATTATCTCGCAAAGAAAGTCGTCGACAATCCGAATGAACTAAGCGGAGCCCGCCCGGCTGCACAGGCGAATGCAAATACGGCGCCTCCCGCTAATACGAACTCGGCGCCTATTAACGTCAATACAGTGAACGGAAATTCCGGGACAGCGGACTCGCCTAAACCCGCACTGAATTCCAACGTCAACGAGAAGGCGAACGGAGCCAGGTAGGATCGACGGACGCGGCTGACGCTCGGCGCTGGAGCTTCCCGATCATTTTTATTCACAGTTTCCCTCGCTGTAAAATTAAGTAGTCGGCATCGCTTTGTCGACTACTCTTTTTTATGCTTTTTCGGCTTTCAGAAGTTAAGAAATCCTACGGCGGCGCCGAGATCCTGCGCGGAGTCTCGTTACAGATCAATCCCGGTGAGAAAGTCGGGCTGGTCGGACGAAACGGTGCCGGCAAGACTACGGTCTTTCGTCTGATCACCGGCGAGGAAGCGGTAGACTCGGGCGAAGTCGTTTCGATGAACGGCCTCAGGCTCGGTCTGCTGGAGCAACACGTCGATTTTGCCCCGGGTGAGACCGTTCATACCGCTGCTTTGTCGGCATTTAAAGAGATTCACGACATCGAAGCCGAAATGCGTCTCCTTGAAAAGCGGATGGAGACCGATCATTCGGCTGAAGTGCTCGACAGATATGCCGAGCTTCAGCTTGCTTTCGAACACGCCGACGGATTTACTTATTCGGCGCGAGCGGAATCGATCCTCATGGGAATGGGATTCGGGACGGAGATGTGGGCCCAGACTGCGGAGACTTTATCCGGTGGGCAGAAAAACCGCCTCGGGATGGTGCGCCTTCTTCTGTCCGGGGCCGACGTCTTATTATTGGATGAGCCGACGAATCACCTTGACGTTAATGCCGTCGAATGGCTCGAGAATTTTCTCCACGATTTCGACAAGGCTTACGCCATCATTAGTCATGACCGATACTTCCTTGACCGTACCACCGACCGGATCGTTGAGATAGAAAACGGACGGGCTGTTTCGTATAAAGGGAATTATTCAAAATTCCTCGTCGAGCGCGAACTTCGGCGCGAACAGCAGCAGCGCGAATACGAAAATCAGCGCGCTATGATCGCGAAGACACAGGAGTTCATCCGCCGAAATCTCGAAGGGCAAAAAACAAAACAGGCTAAGTCTCGCCGCAACATGCTCGAGCGCATCGAACGGATCGACGCTGTGGCAAGCGAAAAACACGGCGGTAATTTCGGCTTGAAGAAAGTCGCGCGAACGGGCAACAACGTTCTAACGGTTGACGATCTGAGTATCGGTCACGGAAAGAAGCAGCTTGCGGCACATCTGAATTTCTCACTGATGCGTGGCGAAGCGTTGGGCATTATCGGCGGCAACGGTACCGGAAAGACGACCTTGCTCAAAACTATCCTTGGACAACTTCGTGAACTTGACGGAAAAATCCATTGGGGAACTAAAACGGACATCGGCTACTACACGCAGAATCTTGACGACCTCGAACCGAGGAATGAAGTTATACAGGAGATTCGCCGGGTCGCGCCGATGGCCGACAATGGCGAGCTCCGAAGTTTCCTCTCTCGATTCTTATTTTTTGGAGAAGACGTGTTCAAGCTAGTCGGCGATCTTTCAGGAGGTGAGAAGGGCAGGCTGGCGCTTTCAAAATTGATCTACTCACGCAAAAATGTACTTATCCTCGACGAGCCGACAAATCACCTCGACATCCCGTCGCGCGAGGCGCTCGAAGCGGCACTCGACGAATACGACGGAACGATCCTGACAGTAAGCCACGACCGGTATTTTCTGGACAAGATCGCGACTCAGATCCTCGCTTTTGAAGAAGACGGTGTTCAAGTATTCAACGGAAACTATACGGAATACCACGACTGGCGCGACATACCGGGAGCGGAGATTGTGCGACGCGGAGACGCGGAGAAAGCAACTGGAGAAGTCGCGGCGATGAGAAATGGCGCAGTGCCCGATCTGGATAGTCCGGCATCTTCTACTCTGAGTAAGAACCAGCGCGAACGGATCGAGAAGCGCATCGCCGTTATTGAAATTGAGATCTCTTCGTTGGAGGATGAGGTTGCGAAGCTCACGGCTGAATTGGCGTCACCCGCGGTCACCGCCGATTATACGATCGTTCGAGAGGTGTCGGCGAAAGTCACGGAGACACAGAATCGAATTCACGGTTTGTACAAAGAGTGGGACGAAAAAAGTTCAGAGTTGGTTTAGGACATGCAGAGCAAGGGAGCGTCAGTATCCTGCCGGCACCGCCGCTCTACCGGCGGAGAAAAGCCAGCGTCTGGAATGGTTACCTCTTTTTCGAGCTTCGCCCTCAATGCCGGCAGGATGCCGGCGTTCCATCATAAGGCTACGATTCTAACCGGTAGTTCGGAGCTTCTTTGGTGATGATCACGTCATGGACATGCGACTCGCGAAGCCCGGCGGATGTGATGCGGACGAACTTTGCGTTTTGCTGTAACTCCTCGATCGATCGACATCCGGTGTATCCCATACCCGCCCGTAATCCGCCGACAAGCTGAGTGACCATTTCCGCAACAGTACCTTTGTACGCGACGCGACCTTCGATTCCTTCCGGAACGTACTTTGAATCCGCGACGGTGCCTTCTTGTGCGTAGCGATCGCTTGAGCCCTGCTTCATCGCACCGATCGAACCCATTCCACGATATGTTTTGAAATTGCGTCCCTGGAACAGTATGACCTCGCCGGGAGCCTCTTCAGTTCCGGCGAACAGCGAACCAATCATCACGCTATCGGCTCCCGCAGCAATGGCCTTTGCGACATCACCGGAAAACTTCACGCCGCCGTCCGCAATGATCGGAACACCTGAACCCTTTGCCGCTTCGACGCTTTCAAAGATCGCCATGATCTGCGGAACACCCGCTCCGGTCACGACGCGTGTTGTGCAGATCGAGCCGGGACCGATGCCGATCTTCACAGCGTCAACGCCTGCCGCAATCAACTGTTTCGTCGCATCGGCGGTAGCGACGTTGCCGGCGATAAGCTCGAGTTCGGGAAACTGCGCCTTTACTCGCTTGACGGCATCTATCACCCGCGAGCTATGCCCGTGAGCGGTATCGATCACGATCGCGTCGACGCGTGATGCAACAAGAGCTTCGGCGCGTTCGAAAAAATCTCCGGTCGCACCGATGGCTGCCGCACAGCGAAGTCTGCCCATACTATCCTTTGCCGAGCTAGGAAAGTTAATCGCCTTTTGAATGTCCTTTACTGTGATCAGGCCTTTTAAGCGACCGTCATCGTCGACGACCAGGAGTTTCTCAATTCGATGTTTTTGCAGCTTGACCTTTGCTTCGTCAAGCGTTGTGCCTACAGGAACGGTTACGAGCGGCTGTGGCGTCATAACTTCCGAGACGCTGATATCAAAACGAGTTTCAAACCGAAGATCACGGTTTGTGATTATACCGACAAGCAGCCCGGCCGCGTCGACGACCGGCACGCCGCTGATCTTGAAACGACGCATGATCTCGAGCGCTTCTGAAACAAGAGCCGTCTCGATGATGGTCACCGGGTCGACGATCATTCCCGATTCACTTCGCTTCACTTTATCGACTTCTTCTGCCTGCTGCTCGATAGAAAAGTTCTTGTGAATGACCCCGATGCCTCCTTGCTGAGCAAGCGCGATCGCGAGCGCCGCCTCGGTTACCGTGTCCATGGCCGACGAGCACAAGGGTATATTCAACTCAATGCCGCGCGAAAATCGCGTCTTCGTGTCGACCTCGCCTGGCAGGACCTCGGAGTATGCTGGGACGAGCAGCACGTCGTCGAACGTCAATCCTTCCTTTATCGTGTCTATGTTCATAGCAGTTCACAAAACTAACTAAAAAGCCCGCACGTTTTTCGGCAGGCACAACTGATCGGCTGATCGTGTTTTCAAAATCTGGACAGCAGTTACGGCCATCTCAATTCGGCGAGGGCTGAGTTACGGGCGGCCGGCCGGCGATGATCGGCGTCGGGGAACGCCGCGGACTTGCAAGCGGGGTAAACGCCGGACGCGGAGATGTCGCGGACGGCCGCGGTGTCGGCCTTGTGCGAATCGGAGTCGAGCTTGTAGCGACCGGAGTCGGAACCGCAGTTGCTGTCGCTGTAGCTGTAGCTGCCGCTGCCACGGAAGCACTAGGTTGTGGATTATCCGTTGCCGTCTCTGCCGGCAGGATCTGTCCCGATTTAATGATCTGAGCAACATTCGCCTTGGTGATCTCGATCTCGATATTGCCCTTGGCCGGAGCAGGCGGGGCAGCGATCTCCGTGCCGTTTAGAACTAGCTGAACCCGGTCAGCAAATCCCCGATAGTACCTGAGCTTTATGCCCTCGTTGGCGGTATAGGTCTTGGGTGAATCGGAGGTGATCTCGTCATACGCGAGATTGCCGTCGACAGTCGAGGTGACGGAGACCTTTTCGGCGAGTACCCGGAACTCGATGCGAATCTGGTCCGGAACAGGGTCCGTAGCCGTATTCGTCTCCGTCGCATCACTGTTAGACACCGTGTTGGCCGTGTTATTTGAGGAGGTATTAGGCGTAACGGCCGGGCTGTCAGGCTGGTTTTTAATGTAATTTACGACGAAGAGAATTCCGCCGGTCATCAAAGCCAAAATGATCCCGGCGAAAATAACGGTCGGAAGGAATGATGATGCGGACCGAGCATCGTCGGTCAAAACTTCGGGTCGATATCTCGGTTGAAACTCTTCGTCGCTTTCCTCATTCTGGGTGATCAAACGAGCATAATCCTGAAGGGCCTCCTGCTCATCGACACCGACATACTTTGCGTAAGCTTTTACGAACCCCTTATTAAAAATACCGCCCGGGAGCGGCTTGTAGTTGTCTTTCTCAATTAACTCCAGGTACATGGGCGAGATTCTGGTTTGCTCTGCGACCTCGCTGATGGATATACCTCGCTCTTCGCGAGCCTGTCGCAATTTGTCGCCCAAGGTAATTGACATGTCTTGTGGTTTCCCGTCGGCACAGTAACGGCCAAACGTTGAGATCTTAAACTTGAAATATAGCTTCGATAAACAATGCTTGTCAATAGATTGAAACTGTATTTATTCAATGCCAACAGCTTGATTAATCGATTGGCTGCGTGATAGTTTTAGGCTTAATTCACGTCTTGTTATAGACTTCAAAGGGCAAATCAAAAAGCGAGGAACTGATAATGAGTTTAGAAGCACTCGGAATGGTCGAGACCAAAGGATTCGTCGGCGCGGTTGAGGCGGCGGATGCAATGGTCAAAGCCGCGAATGTTCAATTGATCGGAAAGGAATACATCGGCGCCGGCTACGTCACTATATTTGTACGCGGCGATGTCGGGGCCGTTAAGGCCGCGACCGACGCCGGAGCAGCAGCTGCCCGCAGGGTCGGGGAGTTGATCAGCGTACACGTAATTCCGAGACCCCACGGCGAAGTTGAACGAGTGCTGCCGCGCGGCGGAAAGGTAGGTTTGAGTCCGGATGAAAAAGCTCTCGGCGGAGGTGGCGGGCGTCAGCTCGGTTCGGGTGATGCCTCGGGGACCGGAACTGGAATGCAGGGAAACAAGTCGAAGACACGGTGACACGGCGAAGGGGAGACGCGGGGAGGTGTATCTCCGAGTCCCCGCGTCTCCCTCTCGCCCCGTCGCGTAAGAGCTAATGGGCGACAAAGATTTAATTGCACAGCAAGAGGCACGGGACGCGGTTGAAGCCGCTCACCGTGCCTTTCAGGCTGTAGCAGATTTTGACCAGAAAAAGATCGATCAGATCTGTGAGGCGATGGCGCGAGTCGCCCTCGCTGAATCGGCTCGACTTGGAGCTCTCGCTCACGAGGAGACGGGCTTTGGCAAAGCTGAAGATAAGCGTGAAAAGAACCGATTCGCGGCCGAGGACGTCTGGAACTATTTCCGCGACATGAAAACTGTCGGTGTTGTTTCGGACGACGGCACGGTTGTCGAGATCGTAAGTCCACGCGGTGTGGTTGCCGCGATCATTCCGTCTACGAATCCAACCTCGACAGCGATATTCAAGATCATCATCGCGATTAAATCACGCAACACCATTGTTTTGTCACCTCATCCGTCCGCGGCCCGCTGCATAGCTGAGACAACCCGGGTGATGCGCGACGCGGCGATCGAGAACGGCCTGCCCTCGGACGCCATCTACTGCATCGCTAACAGCACGATCGAGGCCACTGAAACGCTGATGAAACATAAGCGTACAGCCGTTATTCTTGCGACCGGCGGTATCGGGCTCGTACGTGCGGCCTATTCTTCGGGCAAACCAGCATTTGGTGTCGGACCTGGAAACGTTCCGGTTTTTATTGAGCGATCCGCGAACGCGGCAAAGGCGGTCAGCGACATTCTTACCGGCACGTGCTTCGATAACGGTACGATATGCGCATCCGAACAGTCCGTCGTTGTTGATGCTCCGCTCGAAGGCGAAGTACGCGAACAGTTCAAACAACAGGGCGGCCATTTCCTGACCGAAGCCGAGGCTGAGGCGGTTGCCAAAGTTCTTCTGACACCGCAAAGAACTCTTAATGCCGGCATCGTCGGGAAATCTGCAGAGTACATTGCAGATCTCGCAGGCATCGCGATACCGAGCGGAACACGGTGTCTACTCGCTGATTGCGCCGGTGTCGGACGCGATCACCCGTGGTCGATCGAGAAGCTTTCGCCGACCCTCGCGTTCTTTGTAGTGGATGGATTGGAACAAGGGGCCAGCCGCTGCTTCGAGATTCTGCAGTTTGGCGGAATGGGACACACCGCTGGAATGCATACGCAGAATCGGGAGGCCGCGATCGCGTATGGCGCTAAGATGCCGGCCTCGCGCGTTGTCATAAATTCACCGACGACGCACGGGGCGATCGGGTTCTCAACTGACTTGCCACCCTCGATGACGCTCGGCTGTGGTTCGTGGGGCGGAAACGTCACGTCCGACAATGTCTCGCCAATTCATTTGATGGATATTAAACGCGTCGCTTGGGAAACAAAACCTGTCGGCGCTGAGCGGCCGAGATCGAAAGCTAGGCCAGTACAGCCTGCGACCCCATCGACTCCGGCTACGCCCAGGTCGAAGCCAAACCGCGACCAGATCGCGGCGATCGTGGATCAATTCCTGAGTAAAAAGATCGCCGATGCTCCGCTTCCGGAACCGCCCGCTCCCGAACGGCCCGCTGAGTCGCCGGTAAAGACGATCATTCACGAACTGCGTCCACAATCATTGACAGAGAACGGTGCGAATAGAACTCCGATGGACTTCGTTAGCGAGACTGACGTTCGGCTGGCGATAGACAAGGGAGAGAAAATTTACATCACTTCGAAAACCATTCTCACGCCTTCGGCCCGTGATCTAGGAAACGAAAAAGACGTTTTCGCTTCGGCCTGAAACCTATGATTCGATTTTTTGTAGTAATTTCATTTTTGACTGTGGGACTGTGCGTGCCCGGTGCTGCTCAGGATCGAGCGGAATCCCCGCAAAAACCGAGCGAACAAAGTCAGGTGAGCTACGGACTAGTTGTCGATAATTCGGGTTCGTTTCGCACGCTTCTCGATAGAGTGATCTCGGTTGTATCGGATGTTGTCGAAGAAAACGGAGCGGATGACGAAGCGTTTCTCGTGACGTTTGTCGACACGCCAAAGATTGTTCTGCGGCAGGAGTTCACATACCGAAAAGCGGAGCTTCATGACGCCGCCCAAAACATGTTTATCGAAGGTGGGCAGACGGCGATCCTTGATGCAATAAAAAGCTCGGCCGACTATCTCGCGAAGAATGCAAGGACGGACACCGGTCGCATGCGGGCGCTGGTACTTGTCACGGATGGCGAAGACCGAGCAAGTGAGTCGAAGATCGAAGATGTGCTAAAACTGCTAAAAGATCAGAATATTCGCTTGTTCGTGATTGCCATGTCGGACACCCGAGTGTTTACGAAAATTCTCGATCGGCTTACAAAAGGCACGGGCGGTTTGATCGTCGCTCCAAAAGGAAGAGCTGACCTGTCTGCGGCTGCCAAGCAGATCTTCGCAGCCATGCGAATGAAATGATGTCGGAAACTGCTATTCAAACGGCCGCGTGCGCCGGCTGCGGCGCGGAAGTTCGCGATGAGTCCGTTTTTTGCTATAACTGCGGCGACCGGGTCAAAGAAGAGACCGCGAACAGCGAAGCGGCGGCGGAACTCGAAGTGACCAGGCAACCGGGATCCCGACCTCCTTTAAAATCGGCGGCCTTATTGAGAAAGCAGCGACGCGCCTTTAATCGGCAGCCGCTTGAAGTTAGCTGGGAGCAGCGGACGGGTCAACCAGCCGGATTCGTCATAACGACCGTGGTACTCGTTATCGGGGTGCTGATTTTGCTGCTACTTGCCTTATACTTACGTTAGGTGATCGAACGATTATGGAAGCACTTGGAATGGTCGAATGTATGGGGCTTGTCGCAATGATCGAAGCGGCCGACGCGATGGTCAAAACTGCGAACGTCAATCTGGTCGGCTATGAAAAAGTCGACGCCGGGCTTGTTACCGCGATTGTCCGCGGCGAAGTCGGGGCCGTGAAGGCGGCAGTGGAGGCTGGTGCGGCGGCGGCGAGCAAGGTAGGCACGGTTACCGCTGTCCATGTCATCCCGCGTCCGCACAGTGAAGTGGGCTTGGGAATTCCCGTGATAGACACTGGCGAGACGAATCGCAAGAAAATATCGGGGTCGGTTCCCGAATAAGCGCCTCGGAAAGAAAAAAGGCGGGGAAGAGACGTAAATCTCTTCCCCGCCTTTTTTATTACCACTTTTCTATCTCGGATTCTGCACGGTCGGCGTCGCTGTTCCGACGGGTGAACCAGCCATCCGCCCGGACCGCGTCAGCGCAATTCGCTTCTGCTTGTTGGGCCCATCGTCAACGATCACTTTGATATTCCGGAACGTTCCATCATCCCGATCATTACTGGGAAGATAGCCGATCGAGTATTGTGTCCGTAGCTCGGCCGCGATCTCACGAGCAATACCATTCAGTTCACTGACCGCATTCGGAAAGTATGCTCGACCGCCGGTTTCGGAAGCGAGCCTTTCGAGAAATGTTTTGGCTTTACCCTGCTTGCTCTTGGTGATAAATCCTTTGTCTGTGCTGAGATCTTTTACAAAGCCGACAACATAGATCTGAACATCCGTTTCGCGGAGCAGATCAAATAATTGCTGCTGACTGTAGTAACTGCTGACATCTTCACCATCCGAGATGAGAATCAGCGCACGGCGCTTTCTGTCAACTTTATTCAGCGACTTTTCGTGATCCGTTACCTTGTCAGCCGCGAGGTAAACGGCGTCCACGATAGCGGTCTGGCCGCCCTCGATATAAAGATTGTCAAGAGCATCATTCAAGTCGGTCTTGTTCGAGGTAAAACCCTGTAAGATCTCAATTTTCTCTGAGCTGACGAACCGGATGATGCTGGTTTCATCTTCAGGCTTGTTGGCGGCGACGAGGATCTTGCTTGCCTCGATCACTTCGTCGATCTGCTGGCGGAGCGAACCGGAATTGTCAATCACCAGGGAGTAGTTCGTCGGCACTTCAGATTTCGAAAAGAACTCTATCCTCTGCGGAATGTTGTTTTCAAAAACTTTGAACTCGGCCTCCTGAAGATTGTTGACGGGACGATTGTTGCGATCCACGACCCGCACATTAAGGTTCACGAGCTCAGTCTCAACCTTTTCAATAATATCCTCTTCTCGTATCGTTGGAGCCGGTACCGGAGTCGGGGTGGCCTTAGCGGTTACGATCCGATTTACGGCAGATGGCTGCTGCGCACGGGCACCGTTGGAAAGGAGCTCGGCTGCGAAAAGGAAAGAAAACAGGGCAAAAATACCAAGAAAGTAAAGTCGTTTCATCATCTAACTCAAAAATTACCGAAGATCTGTCGCCGGCGTAGCATAGTATCCTTCGCGGCTTCGGACAGTTAGACGCGGCAAACCGCGTGGAGGTTTGACCCGAACTTTGACTTTCCGCCATTTGCCGTCCGGCTGAAAGTCTTTGGGTGTATAACCGATCGAATACTGGTGACGAAGTTCAATCGAGATGCGGTCAAATATTTCGTCAAGCTCGACATCGCTCGTCGGATAAAACGATTTTCCACCCGTTACTGACGTCAGTTCGTCGAGAAATGCCTGCCCCTGCATTCCTAGCTGGCTGGCCGCGTCACCCGCGTCGATAATTCCTACCGCGTAGGTGATGACATCCGACTCTTTCATCAGACGCCGGACTTCACCAAAATTATACCGGGAAGCGTTGTCCTGCCCGTCGCTGATGATGAGCAGCGCACGTTTCTGGTGGCTGCCGCGAGTGACGCGTTCGATCCCCAGATAAACCGCGTCGTAAAGAGCCGTGTTTTGTTTCGGACTCACCAGAGTGAGTTTTTGTAGGACCGCGTCCCCGTCGCGCGTCCGGTCGAGCAGCAGTTGGGCCCGACTATTAAAGCCAATGAGAAAATACTCGTCGCTTGGATGGCTCGTATTGATAAAACGGGAAAGTGCTTTTCGGGCTTTCTGTATTTTTTCGCCGCTCATCGAACCTGACACGTCAAAGAGCACGCCAAGCGAAACGGGAGCATCGGTGTCGCTGAAAAACGAAATTTCCTGTTCCTGGTTGTTATCGAAGACGGTGAAGGATTTTTTTCCCAACCCCATTACGTATCTTCCGTAAACATCCGTAACGGTAAGCGTCAGTGTGACGAGATCGGTCTTGATTCGGATCGGTGCGTCGGGGTCTTGTTCTGGCGGCGTGGGCTCGGCTTGCTGGGCAGACACCGAGAGTGTGGCGAACAAAACGGCAAACATAAAGGAAAATGCCCGGAGCAAGAGCCTGCAACGGCCATAAACCTCAAAACCCGTCAAAGCCATAGATTTCTCCAGCAAGGGGAACGAACTACATTCTAGAAAACAGGTATAACTTCTGCAAGGTAATTTTTGAGATGAGGCAATCCGCGAAATAGTTGTGCTAGTCAAAATAAATCGGCTGGCTGGTATAGTTTGCAACAATTCACTAAATCTTGCGTGTTATAATCCGAAGCGGTCTTCAGCGATCTGCGCCCACTGCGGGCTCGCCTTCGGATCATCGTCGAAATCCATGTCAGAATTTATCTGCCGTCTCGGAACGCCCTCGGGCGACGTAATTACAAGGGTAGTCGAAGCCGCTGGCGCAACCGATGCCCGGGTCCAGCTCGAACGCGAGGGATTTAAGGTTTTTGCCGTTTCTTCGAATGAGGCAGGGATCTCATCGTTCCTGCCGTTCAGCTCCGCGGGAAAACATGGCCGGGTAAAACAGGCCGATTTTCTTCATTTTAATCAGCAGCTTTCAGCTCTGTTGCGGGCCGGGATTCCGATGTTGCAGGCGATAAACTTGCTCAAAACCCGGACGCCGTCATCGAACTTGCGTGAAGTCCTAACGGACGTTGAGGACAAGATCAAGAGCGGGATTCCGCTCTCTGGTGCGTTCGAAGCTCAGGGTATTTTTCCGAAGATCTATACGGCGTCGATCCTCTCAGGCGAGAAAAGCGGTGCGCTCGATGACGTGTTGCTTCGGTACGTCGAGTATCTGAAGCGCAGCGTCGGCATATCGCGAAAGCTCCGCGGAGCTCTCGCCTATCCGGCGTTCTTACTTGTTGCTTCGTCGTTTATGGTCGCATTCTTGACCCTCTATATCGTCCCTCGGATGTCCGACCTCTTCAAAGCGCTGAGTGCTAACCGGGGACTTCCGACGATAACGATCGTCGTGCTGGCGATATCGAACGGAGTTGCGAACAACTTTTGGTGGATGCTGCCGCTCGTGCTGTTGCTTGGGCTGGCACTGTTCACTTGGCTTAAAACTGAAGCTGGTAAGCTCATTGTTCATCGCCTTCTGCTTAAGCTTCCGATCGCCGGGGTGCTTATCCGTCAGATGGCGACGGCCCAGTTGGCCCGGTCGCTCTCGACACTACTGTCCGGCGGTATTACGGTACCGGATTCATGGGACATTGCATCTCAATCGCTTAACAATCTCGAGCTTCGTCAAAGGAGCCAGTCCGCGTTGCCGATGATCCGAGAGGGCCGCGGCTTTACCGAAGCGCTGGAAAAGACCAACTGGATCCCCGGACTCGGATTGGACATGATAGGGATCGGTGAAAAGTCGGGCAGCCTCCGCGAAATGCTCGATGAGGTCGCTTCGTTCTACGACGCCGAAGCCGAGGTTAAACTAGATCAATTGACGACGTTGCTTGAGCCCCTGATCCTCATCTTTATGGCCGGCGTCGTTGTCGCGATCCTATTGGCTATCTATCTCCCGATAATCGAAACGATATCGGCCGGTCCAACGGGTGGAAGGAAATAAGAATAATGAGTACCGACCAGAACACGCTTGCAGGAAAATCGTCATCGCGAATCGAGCTTTCCGACTTCCTCGAGAATGAACCGCCTGAGGTTATCGAGGCAAAGCAACTCGCCCGAAGATATCGTTTGCCCTATATCGATCTGCTGCCGACCGACCAGCCGTCGCCGATCGATTACGAGGAGCTCGCGAAGATCCCGGTCGAGATGATGCTTCGGAACCATTTCGTACCCTTGAAACGCGAAGGAATGGATTTGCATGCGGCGATGGCCGATCCGACAAATCTCCAACGCCTCGACGAGTTGGAGAATGCACTCAACGTCCGCATCGTCCCGTACATTGCGACGCAAGGTGCGATCGATGTTGTCTTGAAAAAGGGCGACGCGACACAGCGAGTTCTGCAGGAAGCGGCGTCCGGATTTAAGATCTCGCTTGTTAAGGAGACCGAACAGGGTGAAGAAGTTCTGGACCTCGATCGTCTGGCGACAGATTCGGACATGTCGCCGATCATCAAGCTTGTCGATACGATCGTCTATAACGCAATGGAATCGCGAGCGTCTGATATCCACATTGAGGCCGGAGACCGCGATGTTCGTGTAAAATTTCGAATCGACGGCGCGCTTTATTCCAAGGTCGACCCGATCGACATCGCCTATCATCAAACTCTGATCTCGCGCATCAAGGTCATGTCCGAGCTCGATATCGCCGAGCGTCGAATCCCGCAGGACGGACGCTTTCGTGTTCGATACAAGGGCCGCACCGTCGATTTCCGTGTGTCGATCCTGCCATCCGCCTTTGGCGAGAATTGCGTGATTCGTATCCTAGACAAAGAGCAAATCTCCGAAGAATTTAAGAACCTAAGCCTCGAAGTCGTGGGTTTCGACGCCGACGATCTAAAGCGATTTCGTCTTTACATCAAAGAGCCGTACGGGATGGTGCTCGTTACCGGCCCTACCGGTTCGGGAAAGACGACAACTCTCTACGGTGCTCTCAACGAGATCCGAAACGACGAGGACAAGATCATTACGATCGAAGATCCCGTCGAGTACGTTCTGCAGGGGATAATGCAGATACCGGTGAACGAGAAAAAGGGATTGACGTTTGCCCGCGGACTACGGTCGATACTGCGTCACGATCCGGACAAGGTGATGGTCGGTGAGATCCGTGACGAGGAAACGGCGCAGATCGCGATACAGTCGGCGCTCACCGGCCACCTCGTCTTCACCACCGTCCACGCAAACAACGTAATCGACGTCATCGGTCGTTTTCTAAACATGGGCGTCGAGCCCTACAACTTTGTGTCTTCACTCAACTGCGTACTTGCTCAGCGGCTGGTTCGACTTCTTTGTCCGACGTGCAAAAGACAGTATGAACCGTCGAAAGAGGATCTGTTCAGTTCCGGATTGCGACCCGAAGATGTTCGTGAGCGTATATTCTTCAGAAACGTCGGCTGCGACGCATGCAACCACACCGGCTATCGCGGCCGTACTGCGATCCATGAGCTATTGGATATGTCGGATTCGATCCGTGAAATGATCATTGAACGGCGACCGGGTTCCGAGATCCGACGCCAGGCGGAAAAAGAAGGGTTGTCATCCTTGCGGGAATCGGCCGTCAAAAAGGTGTTCGCCGGTGCGACCACGCTGCATGAGATCAACCGTGTGACGTTTGTTGAGGAAGTAAGGAATTAACCCAGGATCTTCTTGTAAACCTCGTTGTCGACGTTCGCGCCGCTGACGACGAGGCATGTCTTTTTGCCTTCAAACTGTTCGGGTCTTTCGAGAATGGCGGCGAGGGAAATCGCTCCGGTCGGCTCACATTTTAAATTTGCGAGCGCAAAATAAAGACGCAGGCCCTCGCAGATGTTCTCGTCCGAAACTTCGACGATCTCCGCGACACCATCCTTGATAATTGCCCAATTCAGATTTCCGAGTGAGATCGTTCTCGCCCCGTCGGCGATCGTCATCGGTTCGACCTCGTTCCGAATTATCTTGCCCGCTTTCAAAGATCTTGCCGCATCATTACCGAGCAGAGGCTCGGCACCGACCACCACCGCGTTCGAATCGTTCCGTCGCAGTCCCGTGATTATTCCCGAGATCAAGCCTCCGCCGCCGATCGGTACGATCACAACGTCAAAACTTTTGTTCGCAAGTTCATCGCCGATCGTCGCGTTACCATCAATAACGAAAGCGTCGTCGTACGGGCTTGCAAAATATGCGTCTGGCATTTCGTCCGCGAGCTGTGCAACTCGTTCGTTTCTGCCGATCTTGCGCACATCGACGAGGTCGACAGTCGCTCCAAAGGAACGCACAGCGTCGATCTTGACCTGAGCCGAAGTCTCAGGCATGACAACTGTGCACTTCTTTCGAAGAAGTTTGCAGGCATAGGCGAGAGCCTGGCCGAAGTTTCCGGACGATGCCGTCAGTATCGCGTCATTCGGTACGCTGGACGCGAGGTTATAAGCAGCTCGGAATTTGAAACTGCCGGTATGTTGAAAGGTCTCGCTTGCGATCGTCACGTCAAGCCCAAGACGATCGCGCAATTTCTGCGGCTCAATAAAGGTTGTGGGTCGTATCGCGTCCAGCAGGTCGAGCATTTGATAAGAATCAAACAGTGCGGCTAAACTCGTCAAGTTCGATGGGGAAAGATTCACATAAATGGCTGCCGCCGGAACTTGTCGCACATGTCACCGCCGGATGCGGAGCACCGGGAGAAATTTGGCTGACCGAACTTCCCGATATGATCCGACAATTGGAAGAACTGTGGTCGATCTCGGCCCTTCCGCCATTCCCCGGCATCGAGTATAACTTTGTCGCTCCCGCCAAGAACCGGAATGGCGAAGACGTCGTTCTAAAGATCGCCCCGCCGTGGGATCCGATCGAGATATTTGGCGAGGCGGAATATCTTCGCAGCCGAGAGGGCGTCGCATGTGCGAAGCTCATCGCCGAGGAGCGCGATAGCAAAGCGATATTGATCGAACGCATTTTCCCCGGCGAAGCTCTCTTTGTGCGATTCAAGAATCGGCCCGAGGACTCGGTCGCTCCGGCCATCGATGTCCTGCGAGCGATTCTGCGGCCGTGTTCCGGCAGCGAAACGCACATTGCCACTCAGGACGCGTGGTTCGACGGTCTGAGGAAATATTCGGGAACCGAGTTTCCAGCCGACTATGCGTTTAAGGCGCTTAAGATCTACGAGCGGCTGTCCGGCGCTCCCCGTGGAAATTACTATCTGCACGGCGATTATCATCCGGGCAATATTGTAACCGCCGGCTCGAACAGCTTTGCGGCAATCGATCCCAAGGGCCTTGTTGGACATCTTGGTCATGAGATCGCAGTCTTCCTGAACAATCTCCATTGGTGGCAAGAGAAAGATCCGGGCGTTCGCGAGAAGCTCGACGCGGCGGTCCTGCAGTTTGCGTCGGCGTTCGATCTAAGTCCTCAAGATCTTCGTGAGTGGGCGTTTGCACAGATGGTCCTCGGCGCCTGGTGGAACTTCTCCGACATGCCTTTGCTGTATGACGGCGGGGTAGTGAAAGCCGACATCTGGGACGTATAATTTTTGACTATGGCTGGTGCACAATTTGGAATGATCGGGCTCGGGACGATGGGACGGAACTTTCTGCTGAATGTCGCCGAGCAGGGGTTCTCATGCGTCGGGTTCGACTTGGACGATCGAAAGCGAGAGCTTCTCGT
>JBBKXD010000146.1:0-4113 GCA_037969295.1 Pyrinomonadaceae bacterium
ACTTTTTTTCAACCGGCGTTCTTAGCTACTATATGCTTACGGGGATCTGGGCGTTTCAGGGTAAGACGGTCATCGACGTTCGCCATCAGGTCCTTTACGGAACGCCGAAGCCGATCGCCGACATGCGACGTGATCCGCTGCCGGCCGGTTTGCAAGAGATCGTCGACAAAGCACTTCAGAAAGAGCCGAAGAACAGGTATCCAAAGATCTCGCAAATGCGTGACGATCTTCGTAACGTGCTCCAGGAAATTGCCGGTGCGCAGCTCATGTCGGGCGACACGTACAGGCCAAGTCATCTCGACGGCAGCGTCTTCACACGTGCGATAAATTGGTTCACCGGAAAATCGACGCCGGAATCGACGTCGTCGGCATTAACGCCGTCGGTTTCAAATGCGCCTTCGATGGCTCCGGACATGACCGTCACTTCGACCGGCACAGAAAAGAAAAGCGTCGCGATCCTGCCGTTCACGAATCTCAGCGGCGAGCCTGGTTCAAATTTCTATGAGTTTGCGCTTGCCGATGCCGTCATCACCGAGCTTGCACAGCTCCGTTCCCTGATCGTGCGTCCAAGCTCGGTCATCGCAAAGTATCAGGGAAAAGAGATCGATCCACGAGAAGCCGGACGCGAGCTTCGGGTCCATGCCGTCCTGTCGGCCGGTTTTCTGCGAAGCGGCGACAAACTTCGTGTCACCGCACAACTGCTTGATGTGCTGACCGGCGAAATTCTGTGGAGCGATCGCGTCGACGCCGAAGGCAGTGACATCCTGACGCTTCAGGACGGGATCGCCCAACGCATTCTTGAGGGGCTGCGTCTCGAACTGTCAGATCATGAACAGGAAAAACTCGGCCGCCGCATGACCGACAACGCCGAAGCGTGGGAAGAATATCTGCGCGGTCGCGACAATTTTGGCCGCTTTATTTTCCGCACACTTGCGGTCGACGATGTCAACGCGGCGATCCAAAACTTTAAGAACGCCATCGACCTCGATACGCATTTTGCTCTTGCCTACAGCGGCCTCGGAGCCTGTTACGCAAACAGATTTTTCAAGGGTCTTGGCGAAGCCGAAGATTACACGCACGCCGAGACGGCTTTCACTAAGGCTTTCTTTTACGACCCGAACGTCGTCGAGGCCCGCATGCTGATGACGATGATCTACATGGCCCGCGGCGAAAAGAAAAAAGCGAGAGCCGAGATGGAGCTGCTTCAAAAACAGTTTCCAAACGAGGCCGTTCTCTACTTCATGAAGGGCGTCATCCATCGCCTCGACGGAAATTATGAAGACTCGCTAAAGGCGTTCGAGAAACTAGTGCGGCTCGATCCGGCTGCACGCGCTGTCTCTGCGTACAATCGTGCTCGCATCTTTATCTACAAGCAGGAATACGATCAGGCGATCAAAGAGCTCGAACGCGGTGAAAAGGCCGAGCCCAATCACCCGATGCTGAAGATCTTTCGCTCGGGCGTTTATTATTACCGCGGCGATAAGCAGATGGCGATCGATCTCATGAGTGAAGTGCTCGAAGAACATCCGACCATGGACGGGATCAGACCGCTCTATGCAATATATCTTGCCGGCTCGGGCCGCGAGAACGAAGCGAGAGCACAGCTTTCCGAAGTCGCTTTAGACCTCGCGCGATCCGATCACGATATGGCGTATTGGGTAGGCTCGACGTACGCGATCCTCGGCGATAAGGACCTCGCCTTCAAATGGCTGAACCGTGCCGTGAAACTGGGGAATCAAAACAAACCGCACTTCGAACAGGACAAGAGCATCGATTCACTCCGCGATGATCCTCGCTTCGCCGACTTAATGGCGAAGATGATTAACGGGAATTAAAGAGCATGTATTGTTAACGCAGAGCTCCTCACCTAATCCCGTCGTTTTACAACACCCGAATCCACGGTATTCCCCGCCTTTGAGATCGCCTGAAAGTGCATCTCGTCCCCGACGAATTCGACGAGCATGAATGAGAGGTCCGCATCAAACCCCGCGGCTGTGATCTGCGATCGGTCTTTGAGGTCCCCTCTTCGGATTTTTCCGGCCGCACCCGCGACGAAGTAGGTGATGCCGTCTTGCGGTTTAACTCGTTCGTAGAAGTGGTCGTGTCCGGTAAAAATCACGTCAACGCCGTTCTTCACGAAAATCGGATGCAGTACAGTGCGAACATCCCGATCTGAGCCGTGGCGCCCGCCCGATGAAAAGGGCGGATGATGGAAAAACGCGACACGCCACGAGTTCGGGTCATTCGCGAGTTCCGCGGTCAGCCAATTGAGTTGTTTTCGGTCGAGATAGTTGCTGTTGAGCGCGTAGAACGAAACGCCGTTGCGCTCGATGCGGTAGTACTCTTCGCCGTTCATGTTGAATGGAGCGTAGAACCGTTGGTTTGAGGTGTCATGATTGCCGAGCGACGCATAGAATTTAACACCGGCGTCGAGCATAGGTTTATAAGGCAGCTCGAATTTCTTTTTCATGTCGGCCGGACCGTCAGGCCCGTAGATGTTATCGCCCGTCAACAGCACCAGATCAAACGCAACTACCTGGCGATACTCTTCCATCAGCTTGCCGAGATCGTACTGCTCGCGGCTTCCGCGACCCGCATCGCCAAAGACCGCGACACGCATCGAGCCCTCCCGTAAAGGGAGCGTGACGGCGCGGGTTACTGCTTTGGCCGCCGCATCTGGTGTGGTCCCCCCGTTATACCCCTGCGCCAGAGCGGTGCACTGCACCGTCGACCCGGCCATCGCAAAATATAAAACTAATAACAATAAATGAATGCGTCTCATGGATCCCTTCCTTGTTAAAACCTTATCGGAGAGCGTTCGCCATGTGATCGACGATCATATGACTCTCCCTGTCGACGATAAGCAGGTTGTTTCTCACAAACCTGTATCGCACCTGCTTCGGCAACTGCGGTAATACCAGCAGAAGCGTCGGTGGCATTTCCAGAAGCTCGGCCGACTCCGGGTAAATCCCATTCACTTTGACCCGGACGTTTTTGTTCTCGGCCTCGGCAAGCTCCTTTCTTAGCTCCAGGCGGTCGCGACCCTTGTAATGCGAGGCGATGATCAAACGGATCATCTGTTCCGCATCCTTCGTAAACACGTCTCCCCGTTTTGCTGTCGTGCGGTCGGCAAGTACCTTCTTAAACAACGCCGCCTTATGCTCCGCGATCTCTACGGCGGTCGCCTGCTTCGATAATTTCGGAAGCTCGGACTCGAGCGCCTCGCGCCGCTCAGTGTACTTCCGCACACGAGCCTCGAAATCTGCGATCGCCAGCTCGTTCGGACGTCCGGATTCACGAGTCAACGACTCCGACTCCACGACCTGACCCAAGCCGCTCATCGCGAATGTGCAAAGTATCAGGACACAGATGTATAACTTCCCTACACGCTTCATGGATTTTTCTCTCCCGACGCCCGTTGGCGCAAGCATCGTGCCTCGACCGAACCTAGTGGCGGGAGGTTCCATTTCGCGGCACGGTGCTTGCTCGGTGTGTAATCGCTAACTCACCGAGAATACGGAGAGAAAGGGGAATAAATATATGTTTAATGATCGGAGAATGTTTACGGCAGTTGTCTTTTTAGCGACATGTCTTGCGACTTCTGCAATTGCGCAGGAAAAGCAGGATAAGCTGCGGCCAACACCGATCCTGTGGGAAGAGGTTGCCATCGGCGAACGCGATCTGTATTGGGGACCCGGTGGGCGCGAGATGTTTCCGGTCATGGAGGGAATGAAATTCGTCGGCCGCCAGGTCGGGGGTAATAACCTGAAGTTTCGCCTGAAGGAAAAATCTGGCCGATGGTGGGTGGCAAAGGTGGCAGACGAATCGCAACCTGAGGTCGCCGCGACACGCCTGCTTTGGGCGATCGGGTACCCGACCGAGATCGACTACATCGTCCCAAAGGTTGCCGTACCGAAATGGGGAAAATACAAGAACGTCCGGTTGGAAGCCAGACCTGACGGCGTGAAGCGCGGCGATCGCTGGAGCTGGGACGAGAATCCGTTCAAGGGATCGCCTGAATTCGCCGGTCTGCGGATCATGATGGCGATGCTCAACAACTGGGCCCTCAAGGACGAGAATACGGTCATCCTCGAAAAGGACGGTAAGCACTAC
>JBBKXD010000147.1:0-18025 GCA_037969295.1 Pyrinomonadaceae bacterium
GGCGTTCGTGACGTTTACGTTCACGGGATCCTCGATGGGCGCGACGTGCCGCCGCGAACCGCGGATATTTACGTCGAGGCGCTCGAGATAAAGATGGCTGATATTGGTGTCGGATGCATCGCAACGCTATGCGGCCGCTTCTTCGCGATGGATAGTGGTGAGAATTGGGAACGCACCGCGAGAGCTTTTACGATGCTCGTACACGCCGAGGGCGAACGGGCCATCGATGCGAGGACCGCTGTCCGACAATCGTTTCTTCGCGGGATCGCGGATGAGTTTATCGCACCGATCGTTCTTGAAAAAGACAAGGGTGTTCCAGTCGCAACGGTCAAGGACGGTGATGTCGTAATCTTTTTTAATCATCGAGCGGACACTATGCGTCAGCTTGCACGTTCGCTGGCGATCCCGGATATCGGGTTGTCGATGGCAAAACCCGCGCTCGAGGCGATTTGCCTGACCGAGTATGACCACAGTTTTAATCTGCCCGTCGCATTCATGCCCGAAACCGAAGGCTGCGTTCTCGGCCAGGTTCTGGCAGGGCACCGGATCGCAAACTATCGTATTGCCGGTACTGATCGGTTTCCGCACGTCACCAGCTTTTTCAATGGCGGTGGGGACCCGTCGATTTATGAGTGCGGAGTGCAGGTCGAACTCCCCGGGGATCACCACAGAGAATCCGAGCCGGAGGTGGAAAGCTTTAAGATCGCAGACCGTGTACTTCAACATATGAGCGCCGAAGAGCCAGCGGTATTCGTCATCAACTTCTCGGCGTCAGCCATCGCTGCCGAAACCGGAAATCTCGAACGGACGATCGAGGCAGTTCAATACGTTGATACTTGTCTCGGAGGCGTACTCGAAAAGGTTGCCAAAGTGGGCGGCATTAGCGTCGTGACTGCGTCTCACGGAAGCTGCGAAGAGATGGTTGACGTGGCCGGGCAGCCGAACAGATTTTCAACAGCGAATGCGGTGCCGTTACATGTGGTAAGCGATGACAAAATGGATCTGCGGCTGAGGAACGACGGTTCGCTTTGCGATGTGGCTCCTACCATCCTCGGGCTTCTAGGCGTTGAAAAACCCGGGAACATGACCGGGACGGACCTCAGGATCGCCGGATAGGTCTGCCGGAAGAAGGCCGTAAACGGAAAGCGGTTCGGCGTTATACGAAGAACTGACTCCGCGGCCGGGCCGCTGCCATTTAGCGCTCACCGTTTACCGTTTACCGTTTACCACCTATAATTGTTTTTCTGTTTACTCTCGTAGAAAAGCAATTATGGTCGAAGAATTTGCGTTCGATAACACCGAAGAACGCCGTAAGAACAGGCAAAATGGAACAGGCTGGATCGAAGTGATCGCCGGTTCGATGTTTTCGGGAAAGTCGGAAGAACTGATCCGCCGTCTGAATCGTGCGCGGATCGCCCGCCAAAAGGTACAAGTATTCAAGCCGAAGATCGACGCCCGTTACTCTGTCGAGGAGATCGCATCCCACTCGGGCCAGACGCACAATTCGAAACCCGTCTCGACAGCGAAGGAATTGATGGAGCAGATTGACGCCGACACGCAGGTGGTCGGGATCGACGAAGGCCAGTTCTTCGATATGGGATTGATCGACGCGGTCAACGAACTCGCCGCGAACGGCAAGCGCGTCATCGTCGCCGGACTTGATCAGGATTATACGGGTCGGCCGTTCGAGCCGATGCCTCAGCTATTATCCGTGGCGGAATTTATTACCAAAACCCACGCGATCTGCGTGAAATGTGGGGGGACGGCGAACTACTCACAAAGGACCGTCGAATCGGACGAGCGGGTCGAGGTGGGTGCCAGCGACAAGTACGAGGCCCGCTGCCGGCAGTGTTTTGTTCCGCATTCCGATGCTCCGACGCCCCTTTGAGTGAATAGTGAAAAATGAAAAGTGAATAGTGAAAAGTGAAAAGTGAAAAGTGACGATCGAGACTACTTCTTCTAACTCTTTACTATTAACTATTAACTATTCACTATTCACTATTCACTATTCACTATCTTCTCACCCCTTCGGGATCTTCATCGAATACATGATCGCGGCGAACGTATCGCGGCGTTTATCGAACTTATCGCCCTCGGTCGAGACCATGATGTTCAACTGCTGGTTCTGACCGAGGTATCTTCGCGCCGCGATCCATTGATGACGCCGCGCGCCGTCTTTGATCTCCGGCATCGCCTCGACCCACTCAACTCCTTTTACGCCGTCGATCTCAAGCCATCTCACGCTCTCGTACTTTCCCTGCTTGAGCTGTTCGAGGGCGCTCGTGTAATTCGCTTCAATGCTCGACTCGGACGGGAAGTCGTCCGGCATGACCGAGATGGACGCGATCAAAAAGCCTGCACCCGGAGATCCATAGTTGAAACTCTCTTTCAACACCTGCATCTTGTTGAACCCTGCCGGAAGATGCCACGATATTCCTTGCGCGTCCCAGGTCGTTTCGGTGCCGCCGTCAATGATCGCTTGCTGCTCGGCAGTAGGTTTCGGCTGCTCAATATTACCGGAAGAAGCCTTCGACGAACTGTTCGACGATGTATTCGCACCGTCGCCATTTCCGCTCCCGCCTGTAAGCTGTTTAAGCTTATCGCCCAGCCCGCAGAATGTAAGCGCGAGAGTAATGAGTCCCAACGACAAGATAGATTTCATGTGATGCCCTCCGGATGAATTTGAAAGAAGTCGGGAACATTGTCGCCACATTCCCGCTAAAAATCAATTTGCGCTCAACTCCTATTTTCTGTTTGCTATAATCGAAATCATTCATGCATACCCCTCAGCTTTTCGGTGATCTCCTGATCATCCTCCTGTTCTCGGTGCCGGTCGCATTCATCTGTCTGCGGCTTAAGCTGCCGCTGCTGGTAGGGTTTATGCTTACCGGAATAGCGATCGGCCCATCCGGTTTCGGACTGATAAAAGAGATCGAGGCGGTCAAGGTGTTGGCTGAGATCGGCGTGATGCTTTTGCTCTTCACGATCGGTCTCGAGTTCTCGTTGCGCCGGCTTGCCGAGATGCAGCGGCTGGTTCTGTTGGGCGGAGGGCTTCAGGTAATACTCACGATCCTGGCAACGGCGGGTGCGGCTGTGTTGCTAGGCCGGTCGGTCAATCAGTCGATCTTTTTCGGATTTCTCGTCGCGTTGTCCAGCACGGCCATCGTGCTCAAGAGCTATGTTGAAAGGAACGAGGTTGATTCGCCGCACGGACGGGCTGGTATCGGTATTCTTCTCTTCCAGGACATCAGCATCGTTTTCATGCTGCTGGCGGTTCCGCTGCTCGGCGGCGAAGATATAGTTTCCTTCACGTCGATCATTCTAAGTCTCGGAAGCTCGCTGCTTGCGCTCGCAATACTGGTCCTCGCCGCCTGGTTTCTGCTTCCAAAGTTTCTAAAGCAGATTACTCACCTGCGCAGTCCGGAGGCGTTCCTGTTGACGGTCGTCCTGCTTTGCCTCGGGATGTCCTGGGTCACGTCATATTTCGGATTGTCCCTCGCCCTCGGAGCGTTTATCGCCGGAATGGTGCTTGCCGATTCCGAGTTCAGCAATCAGGTGACATCGGAAGTTCTGCCATTTCGCGATGTCTTCAACAGCCTCTTCTTCGTCTCGATCGGGATGCTGCTGTCTGTGACGGCCCTTGTGGCGAACTTCGGTTCTGTGATCTTGCTTGTGATCGTGCTTATCATCGCGAAAGCTCTTATTGTCTGGGCGATCGTTCGGGTTCTCGGATATCCGCAGCGCATCGCTACGATGGCCGGCCTCGGGCTCGCCCAGATCGGCGAATTCTCATTCGTTCTGGCGAATGCGGGGCAGAACGCGAATCTGCTTCCGGAAAGCGACTATCAGAGTTTTCTCGCAGCGTCGATCATATCGATGATCGCGACGCCGTTCCTGATCTCGGCGGCTCCGCGGATCGGCTTTTTCCTGCAATCGGTTCTAAAGGACGGCAGCTCCTCAGATGTTGAAAATATCGAAGAAGATATTCACCTGACCTCAAGCGGCGGTTTACAGCAGCACGTGATCATTGTCGGATACGGCTTGAATGGACGGAACCTTGCACGCGTCTTGCGGTCGGTCGGGGTTCCGTACGTCATACTTGAACTAAACGCTGATGTAGTCCGCAGGGCGAAAGTGAGGGGCGAGAAGATAAATTTTGGTGACGCGACCCGGCGCCAAGTGCTTCTTCACGCCGGCGTCGAGCACGCGTGGTCGCTCGTTCTCGCAATTTCGGATCCGGCCGCGGCCCGCCGAACCGTGGAACTGGCGCACCGGCTCAATGACAAACTCCACATCATCGTGCGTACGCGCTACGTTGCCGAGATCACTGAGCTTTACGAACTGGGTGCGAATGAAGTGATCCCCGAAGAATTTGAAACGAGTATCGAGATCTTCGCCCGCGTGCTAAATCGCTTCGGGATATCGCGAAGCATTATCGAGCAGCAGATCGCAAAGATACGCGAGCAGGGCTATGAGATCTTGCGGTCGTCCGCTTCTCCGGCGATTTCGATGAACGCTCCGATAATTGACCTCAATGGAGCAAGCACTGAGACGATCGTCCTCGACGCCGGATCGCCTGTCATCGGCCGTAATCTGGGCGAGCTTGATCTTCGCAAACAAAGCGGGGCGACCGTCATCGCGATCGTCAGCGGTGGCGATACAAAAATAAGTCCCGGAGCGGACCATAAATTGTCGCAGGGCGACACGATAGTTTTACTCGGTTCGACCGAGGAGATAGATCGAGCCATGTCAATCATCCGACCGGGCGAATCGGTCGGTGGATTCAATCCTTAAGTCAGAACCGGAAGCGGTAGCGACCGGGTCACCCCTCGATATCGAAGCAACGGAGGGAAACCCGGTCGCTACCGCTTCCGGTTCTGACTCCTCCGCTGCAAGAACTTCCTTCGGACTCCGTTCACCTAACTGAACAAGCTTTCCCCAGGGAAACAAATCGTTAAGAAAGGAGTTTGTTTATGAAGTTGAAGAGTATGTTCTGCGGCTTTGCCGCGTTGTTTGTTTTTGCGACGATCGTCGCCGCTCAGAGTCGGTCGTACAGAATTTCAGCTCCCTATTCGCATAATAATCTAACGATCTTCTTGATCCACGGGAAGAACGAAACGTCGAGGACGAACATCCTGACGCTGCAGGAGGCGATGGAGCGGCAGATCCTGCGAGTGTATGAAACATCCGACGTAAACGCGCTCGCCGTGGAGAATGTGTCGAAAGTATTTGACGTTTTCATTCAGTCGGGGGACATCGTCAAAGGAGGAAAGCAGGACCGCATACTTGCCGTGAGCATTATCATTCCGGCTCGGTCGGGACGGATCACGATCGAAGCATTTTGTGTTGAATCGGGACGCTGGCAAAAACGCGGAAATGAGGACGCCGGACAATTCTCTTCGTCGAACGATCGAATTGTTTCGAAAGAGTTGAAGCTTGCCGCAAACGGTGATCGTTCGCAACAAGAAGTGTGGGCGAAGGTTTCGGAGGCACAGGACAAGCTGAGCAAGAATCTTGGCGGGGCGGTTTCGTCGGCCAACTCCCGCTCGAGCTTGCAGCTCAGTTTGGAGAATGTAAAGGTAACAACCACCGCCGATGAATACGTCAGAAAGCTTGGCAATCTGATCGACGGCAGGTCGGACGTGATCGGCTATGCATTCGCCGTCAACGGAAAGATCAACAGCGCAGATGTATATGTGTCGAACGCCCTGTTCCGGAAGCTGTGGCCGAGGATGCTGAAGGCGGCCGCCATCGAAGCCGTTGCAGAACGGGATGGCCGGTCAGCGTCGGTTCCGGTTGCAAGGCCAGCCGAGGTACAGGCGTTTATGTCAGATGCTGACGAGGGACGAGCCGAAGAACGGGCCGCGAGCGGCAGCGCGCGGGTCGTCACACGCGATCGTAAGGACGCGGTCGTCTACGAGGCACGCGACGACACGAGCAAAACTGTCGTTCATCGGGCGTACGTCAAGAAGCACTAGTTGAAGTTCTCACGGAAAATATGTAGCCGCGCGTCTGGAGGGTTCCCAACTTCAAAAAATCGGATGAAACGACAAAAAATTGGAAGGAATGCTGTTAGCGGACGGAGAGCGACCGTTGCCGCTCGAAGTGGCTGGTGATCTCGGCGGCAGCCTTCTTGCCAACAAAAGGCGAGAGTTCTTCGACAGTCGCCTTCGCGATGCGTTCGATGGAGCCGAACTGCCGGAGCAATTTCATCTTTCGCTTAGCACCGACGCCCGGAATCTCTGAAAGTTCTGAAGTGAAGTCGCGCATTTCCCGCCGTTTGCGATGGTACTGGACGGCGGTCTTATGTGTCTCTTCGCGGATCTGCAGGATGAGCCTGAACGCTAGCGAGTTGCGATCGAATGGGATCGGTTCACCCCCACGTCCGTTGATCAGCAGATGCGAGATCTCGGTATGCTTTTTCGGAGGCTTGACGAGGCCGACCAACATGATCGCTTCGAGATCTAGAGACTGCATCGCGGCCGCGGCCGCTGAAAGCTGTCCCTTGCCGCCGTCGATAAATACGATCTGAGGCAACGGCTTTTCTTCAGCAAGCAGGCGCTTGTATCGACGGAACACGGCTTCGTTCATCGAAGCAAAATCATTCGAGCCTTCGACGGACTTGATAATGAACCTTCTGTACTCGGCCCTCGCCGGCTTTCCGTTTTCGAATACAACGATGCCGGCGACATTCTCGGCGCCGGAAATATTGGATATGTCGAACGACTCGATGCGTTCCGGAAAATAGGATAGCTCGAGCAGCTCCTGCAGCTCTGCCAGAACTTTTTCGCTGTCGGGCTTCAAAACGCGGAAGCGTTGCTCGAACGCGATCTTCGCATTTGTCTCGACGAGATGAACGAGATCTTTCTTCTGTCCGCGCTTCGGATCGCAGATCTTAACGCGTCGGCCCCGCCTTTCGGTGAGTGCTTTCTCAAGTATCGGACGGTCTTCGAAGTCGTTCGGCACGTGGATCTCGAGCGGCACATAGTCCGTTGAGTAGTATTGCGCCAGCACTTTGCCCAAAAATTCCGATGCATCGAATGCGTCTTCGGAAAGGTCCTCCCAGAAGAATTCTCGCCGCCCGACGATACGCCCCTCGCGCATCGTAAAAAGCTGTAATGCCAGCCGCGGGCCTTCGCGATAAAACCCAAATATATCGACATCGCGGTCGGCGGTCGTCGCCATTTTTTGCTGTTCGCCGAGTGCGATAACAGTCCGATGAAGATCGCGGTATCGGGCGGCGATCTCGAACCTACCATCGTCCGAAAATTTCCACATCCGCTGCTCGAGGTCCTTAGCCAACTCCTTATTCTTTCCTTCGAGGAGAACTTTGACATCGCGAGCCGCTTCCTGATATTCGTCCTGGGTGCACAATCCCTTAACGCACGGACCGAGACAGCGTTTGAGATGATACTCGAGGCACGGACGCGGCAGTTTTCCATTGATGTCGATGTCGCACGTGCGAAGCTGAAAAGCACGGTTGACGAGATTAAGCGTTTTTCGGGCAAGCGCCGCGGGTAGAAAAGGGCCGTAGTAATTTGCACCATCGCGTTCGATCCGGCGCGTGACGACGACCTTTGGGAAGGGCTCGTTCGTCAGCTTCAGATGCGGATACGATTTGTCATCCTTGAGCAGCACGTTGAACCGCGGCTTGTGCTTCTTGATGAGATTGGATTCGAGCACGAGCGCCTCGACTTCGTTATCGACAACGATAAACTCAAAATCCGCGATGGCACGGACGAGCCGGCGCGTTTTCGCGTCCTGATTGCGGCTGGATTGAAAATATTGCCGCACGCGATTACGTAGATTCTTGGCCTTGCCGACATAAAGGATCTTGCCGTCGGCATTTTTGTGCAGGTAAATGCCTGCCGCGACGGGCAAAGACTTGAGCTTTTGAGGAATGTCGACCATAGGAAAATCTAACACTTCAAAACATCAACAATCAAAATCGACGCTGGGCGGCATGTGTCGTAAATGCCCTTGCTTTGCTCTTTACTCATCTTTTGGGGGAAACTCTCTAGCGTGAAGACGGTTCTTACCAAGTCAGCGCACGAGGCCGCCGAGTTCATCAAGCACGGTGGCATTGTCGCATTTCCGACCGAAACCGTTTACGGCCTTGGCGCGAACCTTTTTGACGTCCGCGCTATTCGAAAAATATTCGAGGCCAAACAGCGTCCGGCCGACAATCCATTGATCGCCCACATTGGAAACTTCGATCAGCTTCCGAGGCTCGTTTCTTTTATTTCCCCAAACGCTCAAAAACTGATGGGCGCTTTTTTCCCGGGTCCGCTGACGATCGTCTTGAAAAAAATGGCAGCGGTGCCGCTGTTAGCGACGGCCGGTCTTGAGACAATAGGGGTCCGCATGCCGCGTCATTCGGTTGCGAGAGATTTTCTGAAGGCGTGCGGAGTAGCAGTCGCGGCACCGTCGGCGAATCTGTCCGGCCGGCCCAGTCCGACGACCTGGCAGACCGTCCAGGAGGATCTCGACGGCAGGATCGATTGCATCTTACAGGACGATGCGACAGAGATCGGCCTTGAATCAACTGTGGTCGACTGCTCAACGGCTATTCCGCTACTCTTACGCAAAGGGGCGATACCGCTCGAACGTTTGCGAAAATTCGTCCCCGAAATGCGCGACGTTGAGGGAGTCGAGGCTGACGCGCCGCGAAGTCCCGGGATAAAACATAAACACTATTCACCGCGAGCTGTTGTGATGATCACTGGTGACGCCGAGAATTTGAATGCCACGCCGAATGATGCCTTCATCGGCTTGACCCCGCCGACAACAACACTAAAGCTCGGTCTGGTTTGCCGCAACGTTGAGGAATATGCGCACTCGCTCTTCGAATTTTTTCGCGAGTGTGATCGGCTCGGCGTGGAGAAAATATTCTGCGAAGAAGTGGAGGAGGATGGAATCGGTGCTGCATTGATGGACCGGATCCGACGAGCCGCGGTCGGTTAAGGCGTGAGAGAGTTTACCGCCGTGAGGACCCACTCTCCATTACTTTTCAGAACTTCCGCGTGGAGTTTATCGGTCGGCATGAGCTGATGAAAATACTCCGGAGGCACCAGTACGAGCACTTGGCTATCGCCGCGAGCCCGCATTTCCGTAACGATCTCGGCCGGGCTCAGAAATTTCTTCTGTTTACCTTCCGCGTCGCGGACGATTCGGCCCGGAGCATAGAACTCGGCATTGTGCGAAACGCGGTGAAGCATAAGTACCGGTCGGGATCCCATTCCGCGCTCATCTGCCGCCGCAAACAAGGCCTTCACCGAATCGGCTTCGGCAAACGTCGGTAGAAAGGCCAGAATTGCGATCAGGACCATTGCAAACGTCACGGCTGCGGTGGCTTGAACCGCATGGACCCGCCAGACACTTTTCCGGACGAATCGGGCGACGTATTCAGAAGTGAGAATTACGGCAGCTGGAACCGCCGGCAAAATATAGCCGGGCAATTTCGAGCCGGAAAAGGAAAAAAAGACGAGCGGAACGGCGAGCCACGCTAGAGCAAAAAGGACGAGCGATCTGCCCCTGCCGGCAAGCACCACATTGTCTTCACCGCCCGCGACGTTTCCTCCGACTGCGATGCGTTTTCCTGCATTCCAGATCGACGCGGCGAAAAACGGCAGCCATGGAATTGTCATCAACGGCAGCACCCAAAAGAAGAAATAGAACGGCTGGGGATGAAGATATTTATTGGACGTGTAACGCTGGAAATGATGTTGGATGAAGAACTGGTCGACGAACTCCCAACCGTGCCGCATGTACATCGGCACGTACCAAATGCTCGCGACCGCCGCCGCGAGAAGACTCCCCCAAACAAGGCTGAGAGTAAACGCTCTCGTCGGAAATTTCCACCGCAGTAAGTGATAGAACCCGACGATCGCCAAAGGAAAAACGATCCCAACCAGTCCTTTTGCCAAGATGGCGATGCCAATGAAGAAATAAAATCCGGCGAGCCAGCCGCGGCGTTTACTTGAATCGTATATAAAAAAGCTGACTAGAGACGCGGTGATAGGAAATGTCAGAATGATGTCGAAACTCGCGCCGTGAGAGAATGCGATAATTCCCAAGGTCGATGCCGCGATCAGGGCAAGCCAGTTCGCAAAGCTGTTCGCTGATCGCGGTTCCTTGTTTGTCGCATCTCGTTCGACGGATCTGCCAAGCAGCCACAGGCTTACGATGGTTCCCAAGCCAAAGAGAGCCGACCCGAATCTCGCCGAAAATTCTGAAACACCGAATAGATTATAAGCCGTGATCTCGAGCCAGTAGAGAAGTACGGGTTTCTCAAACCAATTGAATCCGCCAAGCGTCGGGGTTATCCAGTCGCCGCGCTCAAACATCTCCCTCGCTACCTGAGCGTAGCGCGGCTCGTCGGGTCCAAGCAGTGGAACCCCTAGCCCGACGAAATAGACCGCGATAGCAAGAGAGCCCAAGAGCAGCCAGATCAATGCGGATTGCGGATTGTGGATTGGGGAATTGCTCTTTGTCATCTCGGACGACTTCACGGAGAATGTAAAGTATCACTGAATTCTTTTGGTGGTTCAAATCGAATAAATGTCTGAATTACGAATTCCGCGTTCTACATTCCGCGTTCCGCGGTCCGCGGTCATTGGCGTCGGAAGCCTGGGCCGCCATCACGCGCGAAATTACGCCGAGCTTGATCGCGAAGGACGCGTGGAATTTGTCGGCGTGTGCGATGTCGATCCCGAAACTCGAGCAACAGTTGCGAAAGACAATAAGTGCGCTTCGTTTGCGGATCGGAACGAGCTATTAGACAAGGTCGATCTCGTATCGATCGCGACGCCAACAGGGACCCACGCGGAGATCGCCTGCGAGTTTTTAGAAAAAGGAATTCACGTCCTGGTTGAAAAGCCGATCGCTCTGACACTCGACGAGGCGGACAAGATGATCGCTGCCGCGGAAAGATCCGGTGCGAAATTGATGGTCGGTCAACTCGAACGGTTCAATCCCGCGATGGTCGCTCTGCGGCCGCGGGTCACCCAGCCTCTCTATTTCGAGATCCATCGCGTCTCGCCGTTTCCGAATCGCTCGCTCGACGTAGATGTCGTGCTCGATGTCATGATCCATGATCTTGATGCCGTGCAGTGGTTGGTCGGCGAGGATGTGAAAGTTTTGGGAATTCACGCGGTTGGAATTCCGGTGATCTCGGACAAGGTCGATGCGGCAAACGCACGCATCGAGTTCGAGAACGGTGCGGTTGCGAATATCACGGCGTCGCGGATCGGGACTGAGAAAATTCGGAAGACGCGTTTTTATCAGACGAACGCTTACGTAGTGTTGGACTATGCGACGAAGTTTGCGTCGCTGACGTCCCTGAATCCTGGCGCCGCGCATCCTCTGCTGGGCATTTCGATCGACCGTCTGGAGATCGATGACGTCGAGCCTTTACGCGCCGAGATCACGGCATTTCTCGATTCGATAGAGAATGACGTCGCGCCGCCGGTCACAGGCGAGGACGGACGACGTGCATTGGCTTTAGCTGTTGGAGTCCTCGAGAAGATCGACGCCCATCTGATCGGCGTTAGAAAATCGATGCTGGCTTAGTGAAGGTATGAAACGAAAAAAGCGAGCGAAATCGCTCCCTTGATTATCACGCCTTGGCTTCGCTTGTTTGAGTTCCGGCCATTTTTTCCTGGATCCCTTTCATCCATTCACGGGTTTTCGCAAGTTGTTCTTTTCCACCCGGTTTGTCGTAGATGACTTTTTCAAGATTCTTGAATGCATCGGGCTGATTCCATTTGGTTCTGAGATCGGCGATGAAGGGTTCGATCTTCGCGAAGACGCCGATATGCTCGCCAACGGTTTCGTTGAACAGGTCGGCATCGATGGCGCCGTGATTCACAAAGGACGCGGCCATGTCCCAATAAGAGAGAACCATTCTTAAATATGCTCCCACTTCGGGATCCATCATCGTCTTCTCAACGTCTTCAGGACTCGTCGGACTAAACGAGAACACCCAATTTCGCGCCTTTCGCATCGTCTCTTCGCGACGCAGGTCATACAATTTCATTATCAGCTCGGCTGATTTTTCTTTGCTCATATATTTACCTCCGGATAGGATTTGTACAGTGAGTCTATTGCCACGCGTTTCTTGTGTCAATTTGTTCAACATTAAGCTAAGTTCGATTTAGCAGACCCGGGTGTTTCATTTTCCATGCAAGAAAAGATCTCGGAATTTCTTCAAACTCGAATCGACGCCGGCGATTTTCCATCCGCCGTCTATCTCGTCGCAGAGAAAGGCAAGATCAAGTTTCACGACGCGCTCGGGTATGCGGTCGTCGAGCCCGAGCGGATTGAAGCCCGTCTCGATACGATCTACGATCTCGCGAGTTTGACCAAGCCGCTGGTTACGGGATTGTTGGCGGCCATCCGATTTGACGCGGGCAGGTTGGATTTGTCCGCGCCAATTCACCGTTTAGCTCGTGAATTTTTTCCGTATGCGAACAAAGACATTACAATCGGGAATCTTCTGTTTCACACGTCCGGTCTATCGGCATGGTTTCCGTTCTACACGATCTTTCATGATCCGAGACACAAGCACGAGGCTGTGCTCGATACCATCGTTAAGCTTTCGCATGACGTTCATCCAAACGAAAGTGTAGTTTACAGCGATCTGAATTTCATGATGCTCGGCGTGCATCTCGAGGAATGCTTCGACGTGTTTGGCCCAGATTCATTTCAGGAGTTGTTCGAGGCAACAATTTCAGGGCCGCTCTTTCTCGAGAGTAATTTTAACCCCGCACGACGGCTTCGCCCGCGTATCGCCGCCAGCGAGAATGGAAATGAGTACGAGAAACAAACGTGCATGGAGATGGGCTTTTTGCAGAACTACCAACCTGCGGCTGAAGCCGCACCACTCCTAAACAGGGAAGAGAGTCCGAGTGACGAAATCCGCAATCCGCAATCCGCACTCCGCAATCACCTGATCTGGGGCGAGGTGCACGATGGTAACGCGTACTTCATGGGTGGCGTTGCCGGACACGCCGGACTGTTCTCGACCGCCGAAGAAGTATTCAAGATCGCACAGCAGTTCCTTCCGAATTACACTAAGATTTTGAAACGTGAGACCTGCGAGCTCTTCCGAACCAACTTCACAAAAGGCATGAACGAGGACCGCTCGTTTGCTTTTCAGCTTGCCTCAACCGAAGGTTCGACGGCCGGCACTAAGATGTCTCCCGAGAGCTTTGGCCACAACGGTTTTACGGGCACCAGCCTCTGGATCGACCCGATCAAGGAAAGGGTTTTTGTGCTTCTCACAAACCGGACCCATAACCATTCGCTGCCATTCGCGAACATTAACGCCGTTCGCCGCCAGTTTCACGACCTCTCGATCGAGCTCCTCGACGAAAAATTTAGCAACTAAACGCCTCCGCATCCCGTCAAAACATCGCTTTCCCCAAAGACCATCCGCGCTCGGAGTTTATCTATGAAAAGGTTCGTACCGTTATTGATTTGCGCAGGATTCCTGGGGATCGCTGCGTTCGGCCAGACTACCAGAAGCATGCGTCCGCGCATCGCTCCAACACCCTCGCCGAGATCCGACGCGCCGATACTGAGAGACGAGTCGCCGTCGTCGACGCGGCGTCCGCCCGTTCTCGGAAACGACAGTCGAATAGGCCCGCAGAATCAGACTCCGGGCTCTTCGTCGATACCCGCTATCTCAGAGGAGGATGAAGTCGTCCGCGTCGAGACCAATCTGGTGACCATGCCGGTGTCCGTTATTGATCGAGACGGACGATTTATCTCCGGCTTGAAGCAAAGCGATTTTCGGGTCTATGAGAATGGTGTCGAACAGAAGGTAGGTTATTTCCAGTCGGTCGAACAACCGTTCACGGTTGTTCTGATGATCGATGTCAGCCCGTCGACGGCATTTAAGATCGACGAGATCCAGGAAGGTGCGATCGCGTTTGTAAATCAGCTTCGTCCGGCGGATAGGGTAATGGTCATCTCGTTCGACGAAACCGTCCACGTCCTCTCCCGGCCGACAAACGACCGGCGAACGCTTCGAAATGCGATCAACCAGGCTCGGTTCGGGGACGGGACGAGCATCTACGACGCTGTCGACTACGTGATGAAACGAGAGCTTCCGAGTATACAGGGTCGCAAAGCGGTAGTGATATTTACCGACGGTGTCGATACAACCTCGCGTCGTTCCAATTATCAAAGCTCGATCGCCAATGTCGAAGAAGTCGATGCGCTCTTTTATCCGATCCGCTATAACACGCAGCGGAATTATGGCGGCGGAGGCGGTGGCAACCGTGGCAATCGGAGGCGCGGCGGAGTGGATGATTGGATCGGTATCATCCTCGGCGGAGGAAATGTACAGATGGGCGGCGGCTCAGCCGGTTCGAGTCCCGGGGAATACGCCACTGGACTTCGTTACCTGGAAACGCTTGCCCAGAATAGCGGGGGTCGAAAATTTGATGCCGACACGACTTACAATTTAGAAGCTGCATTTGCCGGGATCGCGGAAGAGCTTCGTCGGCAGTATTCGCTTGGCTACTATCCGGATAAAGCCGGGCACGCGGGCGAACGCCGGCAGATCAAAGTGCGAGTTATGCGTCCGAATGTCATCGTCAAAGCCAAGAACACTTATATCTTCGGCCAAAGCGATAAGAAATTTGCCGGAAGATAAAATCGACCCACCACCGATTCTCACAGGCGGCATTTCTGTCGCCTTTTTTTCTGTTAGGTTTCCGCCCGAAAATACATCTTTTACGTCGCACCGAAGCATCGTACAATCGTTTCGCAGCCGCGGGACCAAGATAATGAAAAGACTCGTATATGCCAGCTTAGTGTTATGCGTCATATCCGCGGCGTTCGCAGGTGCTCAATCGCGGCGAGTCCCGCCCGCGAAACCAAACGACAAACCAAATGACAGACCCGCTGTCGTTGTCCCGACACCTACTCCAACACTAATTTCCAACACTCTCGATGACGCTGCGTCGGCGGTTGAGAGCGGCGACGTCGAATCGGTCGACACGCGTCTCGTTACGATCCCGGTACGGATCATAGATCGAAAAAATCGTTTCGTCGGCGGATTACGGCAAGAGAGTTTTCAGGTCTTTGAGGATAACGTCGAACAGGAAATTGCCTACTTCACGAATGAGGCACAGTCGTTCACCGTCGCCTTGGTCCTCGACATGAGTTATTCGACGACATTCAAGATCGGTGAAATACAGTCGGCCGCAATCGCGTTTATCGACCAGCTACGTCCCGAAGACAAGGTTCTTGTCATTTCATTCGACGAGGACGTTCACATTCTCTGCGAACCGACGAACGATCGCGGAACCATCTACCGTGCGATTCGGAACACGAGGATCGCAACCGGTACGAGCCTCTACGATGCTGTTGCGATGACGATGAATGACCGTCTGCGGACAATAATGGGCCGCAAAGCTATCGTCCTATTCACCGACGGTGTCGACACGACCAGTCGACGTTCGAACGACCTCGAAAATTTGCGTGATGCATTGGAACTCGACGCTCTGATCTATCCGATACGGTACGACACGTTTGCGGATGTTCAATCGATGAAGAACAAGACGATCATCGACCTCCCCGGTACGACGCCAAAATCTCCGACTAGCGGAAACCCGTTTCCCACCAGCGTGCCCGGAGTTCCGACGAGGAGAACAGCGAACGATAAAGGGACGACAGCTGAAGAATACAAAGCGGCCGAGGATTATCTAAACCAGCTTGCTGACCGCACGAGTGGAACGATCTATCTGGCGACCACGTTTGGCAATTTGAAGCAGGCGTTTTCGAAGATCGCCAGCGAGCTCCGGGAGTATTACAGCATCGGCTACTATCCCGCGAAAGAAGGCACGCCGGGAAAGACGCACAGGATCAAAGTGAAGGTGAATCAGGTTGGTGTCGCCGTGCGGGCCCGTGACAGCTACGTTGTTCCTAAAAAGAAGAAGCTCAGAACATCTTGATTGAGGATTGAGGATTGAGGATTGCGGATTGCGGATTGCGGATTGCGGATTGCGAAGTGCGGATTGCGGATAATCCTAATTTAAGCTTCTGAAGAATTCAACCAAAGGAAACGAAAGACTCTCAGCCTGCGAGAATCCGCAATCCGCAATCCGCAATCCGCAATCCTCAATCCGCAATCTCCTCAGATCTCGGTTCCGTCCTCTACCACGGCGCCCTTTGGAACGATGACGATACCCTCGCGAATATAGAAACTGCCCTTTGGATGATCGAAATTCTCTACTCCGCCGACATTCAACAACTTAACATTCTTTCCGATTCTGACGTTCTTATCGATTATCGCGCGACGGATAGCCGTGTTTGTACCGATGCCGACGTGCGGGATTCCTCGTTCGATATTGGCTTTTATTTCGTCGATCGCTTCGTAGAAATCCGAGCCCATGACAATGGAGCTCTCGATCCGGACGCCGCCGTCGATGCGGCTTCGCAAGCCGAATATCGAGTTACGGGCGTGGACGCCATTCAGGATACAGCCCTCGCTGATCATCGAGTTATCGATATCGCAGTCGTGTATTTTCGAGGGCGGAAGATAGCGGCTACGCGTATAGATCGGCGAATCCGTGTCGAAAAAGTTAAATTTCGGCAGCGGGGAAGCGAGGTCGAGATTGGCTTCGTAAAAAGCGCGGATCGTCCCGATATCTTCCCAGTAACCGTCAAAAAGATGTGCCTGGACATTGTATTTATTGATCGCGGAAGGAATGACCTCGCCTCCGAAATCCACTCCGGCGTCGTCCGCCTGAAGCAGCTCGATGAGCTTTTCGTAATCGAAAACATAGATCCCCATGGACGCGAGATAAGGCCGGCGCTCGGATTCTTCCGTGGTCAGACCGAAGTTCGTGGTATCGACGCGCATTCCCTCGAGCGCTTCGCCCTTTGGTTTTTCGCGAAACTCAATTACCTTTCCGACGCTATCCGTTTTGAGAAGGCCGAATCCTTCGGCATCGGCGGGCGTCGAAGGTATAACTGAGATCGTGAGGTCGGCTCCGGTTGAATAATGACGTTCGAGAAACTTCCGGTAATCCATTCGGTAGAGATGATCGCCCGAAAGGATTAACAGAGTCTTTACCCGCCAAAAGCGCAGATGCGGCAATATCTGACGGACCGCGTCGGCAGTACCCTGGAACCAGTCCGGGCTGTCTTTACGCTGTTCGGCGGCGAGTATCTCAACGAAACCTGATGAAAAATTTGAAAAGCGATATGTCTGAGAGATGTGACGATTAAGCGACGCGGAATTGTACTGAGTAAGCACGAAGATCTGGCTGATGTTCGAGTTTATGCAGTTCGAGACCGGCACATCGATCAGCCTGTATTTGCCACCGAGCGGCACCGCCGGTTTCGATCGCTCGCGTGTCAGCGGAAAGAGACGCGAGCCTGCTCCGCCACCTAAGATAACCGCTACGACATTCTCGTTTTGAGCCATAGGGAAGAAATCCGATTCACATCCTGCGCTCAAACAGCATAGCCGCAAACTGATCTTTTTCTCAAGGGTGAGGAACCTTAGTGCGGGCGAGCGGATACAGATCCCCAAATATTTTGACCCGGTGTATGATTGTGCGCGAAGTCACCAAGTGATGCACGAGGAGAGCCAAAATGAAAATGATATTTGCCGCGATGACGATCGTCGTCGCTATTCTGACCGTCATTTCTTTTGAAGGTACCTGTGCGGCGCAAGCCACGCCGCCCGTTCTGCCCAACCCGGTATTGTACTTTCTTGGACAAGAACCGTATTCGACCGGCGGCAAGAACTTCATCAGATATCGCTACGCCGTACAGAATTCGACGGATTATGCCAATGCCATGTTCGCCGCCGCTCCGGCATTGCCGCCGTGCGGCGCTAACACTAATTCATCGCGGACCTGGGTCGATGTCTTCGACATGCGCGTAAAGCGGCTGAACGGATTTTGTGCTTTGGGGAAGAGCGAGAACCTCAACTCGATCTGGTTCGCGCTGGAGGAAGGCGTCATACCGCCAAGCTGGATCTACATCGAGCTGAACGACCGGC